>JARBUQ010000435.1 GCA_029239545.1 Paenibacillus sp. | reverse complement strand
GCCTGTACGGACCGCGCCAACAACCCCCAGGTAAATATCTCCGCCAGTGCGTTCTGCGATGTCCTTGAAAATATCCACTTTCTCCAATTTAATCCCTCCTAACAGGATGATGAATGAAGCAAGCGCCGCGATACTTATGACGGATGCTGCGAAGGCAGGCCCGGTATGCGACAAAACTCGTACATGCTTTCAGACTAGTAAAAATTATATGTGCTAAGCTTGAAAATATGACAGCCTGACTACTATTTTTTTCTCTAGTAATTTGGAAGCCCTATGGTGACCAGCTCCTTTTCCCGCATTGTTCTCGCTTCAATATATGTACGGACCAGGTCTTATATTCGAAAATGATACAAGAAACCCTCCAAGCTGCGAGAGCCCAGAGGGTTAAGGATGCTGATTATTACTGCTCAGACAGCAGCGGCTGCCCATTTTTCCAGTAGTAAGGATAGGATTTGGCAGGCACATACGGTGCTTCTTTAACAAGGATCGTTCTAAGATCAGTTGTATCGTTCAATGAAGCGGCAAGGCCTTTGTCTGTAATGAACTTCATAATATCAGGAGCATAGTCAATCAACACTTCTCCCGATTCATGAATTGCAAAGCTCAAATACTGACGCGAATAGCGACTCTGCGCTTGCTCTTGTTTCTTCCCCAGCTTACCGAAGTCGAGTTGATAGAAATGCGGACTAATAACAGGTCCAAGCGGAAGCTGTCCTTGATGGGAGGATTTGTAGTCATCGACCTGCTTTTGGATATCTCCCGTTTGCTGATAGGTTAACAAATCAATCAATCGAACCTCGGGCTTCTCATCAGGATGAATCAGGACGAAAATATGGGAGCCGCCATTCTCATAAGCAATACCTGGCAGTTGGGAGATATATTGCCCCTCCACCAGCTTCCGCATATCAAGCACATATTTCTCATATATCGGGATAGAATGGTCGAAATTCTTAATAGGAAGCACACCCGTGCGCTGTTTATAAGTATCGATAGCGTTCTGCACCAACAAGATGCTTTCACGGGCTGATGCTTGATTGTCGCCTTTCATTTCATCCGGATATAAACATCCCGTCAAAAGGGTAGCAGCGAGAGCAAGTAATACTGCCATTCGAATAATAGAATTTCTAAATTTCACCACAATTTGTCCTCCTCCTGCTGTTTGGCTAATTGTGCTCGAACCGCAGCCCGGAGCGGATCTTCTGGAATAATAACCGTAACATCTCCTGTGACACGCGCTTGACAAGCCAGACGAATATGCTGCTCGGCCAGGTCACCCAGCTTGCGTGCTTCATTCTCCGTAATCGGTTGGAGGAGGGCAGAATCACCTACTGTTACCTTGCACATCAAACAAGAAGCATTTCCTCCGCATCGGGAACGAATCTGGATGCGAGCCTTGCCGGCTGCCTCCAGTATCGTTGTGCCCGGTTTAACGGCTATCTTCTTGTTGTTGGGCAGGAATGTTATTTCCACAGTCATGCTTGATCCTCCTGAATCAGATCCGGCAACAGCTCTTGTATAATTCCAATAAACGGTTGTCCGATTCGATTACGCTCTAGCAGCTTTCGCCACACCTCGCGGTGAATTGTAATATCATAGTTAACGGCTTCTGCAATTGCGCGGTATCGATCCGGACGATCACGAAGCACATTGAATACAAGCTCGTGGACGAGCGGCATAATACGCACCTGGACGTTTCCCAGCTGAAGCTCCTGCGCGTATGCAAACATAAAATCAGCCACTTCTACTACATAACAGGCACTCTCACGGGTCACTTCCAGACTTCCAACAAGCTCTACGGTGATGCCGCAGATGGAGTAGTGACTTAATAGGGAACGATATATTCCGGTCTCGCTGTCGACTGGAGTGTCCGTTGCATAAGGCCCCAGCATCTCATGAAGCATATCGATTCCCGATCGATCCGTATACAGGTCCAGATCTCTTGGTTCTGCTTCTAATTGGACGCCTTGATATAGCAATCCAGTACTGCCGCCTATTAGCCAGCAGGTGTTCGTCTTCGATAATGTCTCATGAATAAGCTGTATGGCGGGTTGAATGCGCTCTAAGTGATTCATTGGCTTAAAAATAGGTCTTCAACGCCACAGATATTTGTCCGTCTCGTCTTACCTCGGCCTGGCATCCCAAGCGGAATCCTTGCTCAATCTCTTCAGGCTCCAGACGGTCCAGCTCTGCATCGTTAGGGGCACTGAGAGCCTCTGCACCTTCGGTAACCAAGCATCGACAGCGTGCGCATGTTCCTCGAGTACAGGAGAACCCCCAATCAACGTCATGTTTCATGGCGTGATCCAGAATAGTAAGACCCTTCTCCGCTGCTACTGTAGCCTTTTTGGTACGTCCCTTCAAATCCAACATGTTCTATGTCCCCCCGGTGATTGTAGTGGTGCTTCAATCAGCCTGCTTTCGCTATAAAATAGATAATAACATGTACACAATTGAAACAAGCAGAAGCAGGAAGGCAACGATGGAAACGACCACGCGGAAAAACCCCTTCAGCTTCACACGAGCAAATGTAATCAAGAAAGAAGCAGCGATCATCAGCCCCATTCCCATAAAGGAGGCCCACATTTTAGTCATACTGTCCATAATATCTCTCACCCGATTTACTATGTATTCGGTTATCATTCAGACAACTCAAGAAAACCTAAGCCTGATTATAACATTCCTTGATACGTTTGTGAAACGAAGGCTCTCCTTGAACTGCTTGGCCTCTCACAACAAAAAAAGCATAAGCAGCAGGATAACATGCGCTTATGCTTGAAGGATCTATTATTTCTTGCCCATCATTAGTTTCATCAATGATTCCATACTGTTCGGATTGACGCCGCTCTTCTGAACCGCAGTCACAATATCATTGATTGTCGCTTCTGATACCGGAATGTTGACCATTCCCGACACCTGTTTGATCAGCTGCCTCAACTGCCTCTCACTATGCACTGTGGAGGGCTTTACTCCGCTAGCAAGCTTCTGGATATCTTTTTCACTCACATTTTTGCCGGTTTTCTTCTTGATCGTATTAAGCACATCTTTCGACATATCTTTGCCGCTCATTCCAAACCTCCTCTAAACCTGACTTACGGTATAGTATGAGGTCCGTTCCATTTATGTATGGGCGTCTGTCCCAAAAAAGCTATACAAATTTTACGGGATCGATAACCGCCTGTTCAATTTCATGTGTTCGGCCTCGTCCCATCAAGTCCTCTACTGCTGTCTGGGGACTTTTGGACTGGAAAAGAACCATGTACAGCTGCTCAGTAATGGGCATGGCTACCTCGTAGGACTGGGATAAAGCAAATGCAGCCTGTGTCGTCTTGACACCCTCTACGACCATCCCCATTTCGTCCAGCACCTCCTGGAGTCCCTTACCTTGTCCTAACATGTAACCGGCTCGCCAGTTCCGGCTATGCTGACTTGTACAGGTGACTACAAGATCGCCCACTCCAGACAACCCGGAGAATGTGAGAGGACTGGCTCCCATGCTTATTCCAAGCCTTGCGATCTCCGCCAGACCGCGTGTCAGAAGCGCCGCCTTGGCATTGTCTCCAAAGCCTAGTCCATCTGACAATCCAGCTCCCAACGCAATAATGTTCTTCAAAGCTCCAGCAACCTCAACACCCGTAACGTCCGGATTTGTATAGACCCGAAAATAGGAATTGATGAACAAATCCTGTGCATGCTCAGCGGCCTCCTGCTTCTCTGCCGCTACGACGATCGTTGTCGGACATCGGCGTATCACTTCCTCAGCATGGCTAGGACCTGATAACACGACGATGCTTTGAGGATCCGTTTGCGGCAGCTCTTCAGCAAGCACAGCAGTCATTCGTTTGAGTGTCTGCGCTTCAAATCCTTTGGTGGCATGAACAATAATCGCTTCCTTTGGAATATAGGGACTGGCCATTCTTGCCACTTCGCGCATACTTGAGGACGTAGCCACGAACAGCACCGTATCTGCATCCTTAAGTGCTGCCTCTGCATCCGTGGTAGCATGAATCCGTTCAGACAGGATGACATCCTTCGTGTACTTTCGATTCGTATGCTCCGTATTAATCTCATGTGCCTGAGCAGCATTGCGAGTCCATAATCGCACTTCAACCCCATTATCGGCTAATACCGATGCAAGTGCGGTTCCCCAGCTTCCAGCAACCATAACGGCAACTTTCCGAGCGCTCATGAAAAAACACCTCCTTAAACCAATCCTGGACTTAAAGGATAAGCAAAGCTAATGCAGCACGCGCCTGTTAAAGCATTAGCGAAGCTCATACCAAACTTAACAATTATTTGCTCATATTCGATTGTGTACGGTCCTTTTTGGAGCCTAGCTTATTCTCTCTTCCCTGTATCAGCTTCACAATATTGGAGCGATGACGAATGAAAGCGAACAAGGCAATCAGTAGACTGGCCAACAATATTTCGTAGGGTCTGTTCATCACAATCAATAG
>JARBUQ010000434.1 GCA_029239545.1 Paenibacillus sp. | reverse complement strand
TCTGAAATATCGATTCTTCACACCCTTCAGCAGAACGTTCCTGGACTCGGACTACCGCAATAGAGAGCACAACCCGGCTGAAATTCCAGATCACTATGCAGACAGATTCTCCGATGCGCGCAAAGCCAGGGACATGACTCAACTGAGAACCGTCTTGTCCGAATTCGTTCATCTGCTGGAATCCGGACATTATTCCTTTGAATACAGTCATGAGAGATGGAGGCAATGGGTCGGGCTCTACCATCAATATGTGAAGGAAATGCATCTGAAGTCAAGCGAAGTAATAACGGGAGAAGTATTGGATAACTTCCAGCGAATTACCAATATCCACGATTTCCGGGACTGGCTGCTCCTCGCTGCCGAGCAAACCTTCCGCTTCGTCGAGGAGCGCACCCATAACAAGTCTGGCGAAAGCGTTGAGAAGGTCAAGCAGTACGTGGAGGACAATCTGGGAAGCGATCTTAGTCTTCAAATAGCAGCAGATAGTGTAAATCTGCATCCGCGTTATTTAAGCCAACTGTTCAAGGATGAGACTGGAATCAACTTTGTCGATTACGTCAACAAGCGGCGTCTCGAAACGGCCTCTCAGCTGATCAAGTCCACTGATCTGAATGTTGAGAAAATCGCCTACAAGGTAGGCTTCAACACTCCAGCCTATTTCATCAAGAAATTCAAAGAAATGTACGGGGTTACCCCAAAGACTTATAAATTCAACTATACATTGGACAAGAAAGACTCCCAATAAGAATGACTGTTGTCTGTGAACAAGCTGCCCGCATCCTTGATGTGAAGGCGGCTTATTTGCTGTGGCTGGTCGTGAAAGCGCTGACTCGCTTACAAATCCGCGAGCACAAGTATAATCCCCATCACCTTTGGAATACTATCCCATAATTAGATGGAGAGGGTTCCTACACCATGACCAATGAGTCCAATGCCTCAGAGCTGCCAGAATCAGTGCCTACTAAAATTTCAGAAACGATTTCCTATATTGAGCAACAATTCGCTGATTGCCATGACCTGACGATCAAGCAATGGAGCTTCGGCCCTGAGCTGAAGTACTCCGCCTGTTCTATCTTTCTGGACACCATGTCAGTAGGTTACGATCAAACTTACATGAAAAGCACTGTTGAAGATTTATCTCCGATCCTGGCTGGAACCGATAGCAACTTAACACCTGAGAAGATTGCGGAATTCCTGGATTCTGACGGAATTTCCAGGCACACACCAAGAATTCTGACTTCAATGGAGCAAATTGTATTCCACCTCACTGACGGAAACGTAATTATCCTGATTGAGGGCTGGGAGCATGCGGTCAGCTATCAGACAGCCTCTGTCCAGACAAGAGCCGTGTCCGAGCCTACGATGGAGCCTGTCGTGTTCGGGCCTCATAACAGTACGATTGAAGATCTCAAGACGAATATCGGGCTGCTTCGTTCACTCATCAGAACGCCTAAGCTGAAATTCAAATCTTTCCTTGCTGGTGCAAAGAGCAGAAGAGAGATCGTATATGGATATTTAAGCGATGCCGTTAACGTTGAGGATCTCAAGCTGTTCGAGGAAAGAATCAAGAAGGTCAAGGAACATGAGATTCTGGAGACAACCTACCTCGAGGAATGGGTGGAGGAATCGATTTATTCGCCATTCCCTCAGGTTCGTTATACGGAACGCCCGGATGTCGCGACCGCTGCCCTGCTGCGCGGCAAAATAATCGCGCTTGTGCAAGGCTCGCCTACTATTATGATCTGTCCCGGCCTTTTCGTTGAATACTTCACCACCAGCGAGGATTATTATCAGAGAACCTTATTCTCTTCCATGATTCGCTGGCTTAGATTTATTGCTTTTATGTTTGCACTGACGCTGCCAAGCCTGTACATAGCATTGACGACCTTTCATGCTGAACTGATTCCAACCGTGCTGCTTTTAGCGATTCTGGATACAAGAGAGAAGATTCCGTTCCCGGCCTTTGTAGAAGCGCTGCTGATGGAATTCTTTTTTGAACTGCTGCGCGAGGCCGGGATTCGGCTCCCACGACCGATCGGCTCTGCAGTCAGCATAGTAGGGGCACTAGTCATTGGACAGGCGGCTATTCAAGCCAACATCGCTTCACCCATCATGGTCATTGTAGTTGCCTTGACAGGCATTGCTTCCTTCGCCATGCCTCAATACAACATGGCTATCGCCCTAAGGATACTTCGGTTTCCACTGATGATGCTGGCTGCCACCTTGGGAGGCTTCGGACTCATGATCGGGTACTTTCTCATTTTCTTGCATATGAGCAAGCTGAAGTCTTTATCCCAGCCCTACTTGCTCTTATTGGAGCCGTTAGAGACAAGACGATTATTCAGAGACGTCCTATTACGGTCACCACTAAAAGTTTTATTGAAGCGCTCCAGCAGTAATCGACGAACGAATTAACAAAAGAGCCATGAGGGGAGAGCTTGGTATGAACAAATTAATGCGTTTTTGTACGGCTTGGCTTGTTCTCCCGTTCATGCTGACAGGTTGTTGGAACAAATTAGAATTAACGGAACGGGCTTTTGTACAAGCTGTCGCTATAGATGCTATTGGAGATAATAACATTCAATTGACCACCCTTTTCTATAAACCTGGCGGTGGGACTTTGTCTGAGGGAGCAGCAGCAGCGGGGGGGTACAATGTAACAACCCAAGGCAGCAATCTATCTGATGCTATGGATAAAATCACTTCGCTTCTTGGCCGCCTCTCCCAGTGGAGTCATATGCGCACCCTCCTGATTAGCGAAAAGCTTGCCAGCGAGCAGCAGTTGAGAAGTGTGATCGATCATTTTATGCGGGATCATGAAGCCCGGGAGTATGTGCTGGTTATCATCACCAAAGGAACTGCCAGTCAATATTTACAAGGAAAACCGTTCGTAGAAAATACAATGGGGCAGCAGCTTCGCGAAATGAACTATTACACCACACGTTTTACAGGAAAATCCAGACAGTCCGATATGCTGCAAACATCCATTCAATTGAAAAGCCAGTCTGGAATCGCTATTCTCCCCTACATGTATATGAGTTCGGAAGATTCCAGCAAAGCTGCCATAGACGGCCTCGCGGTACTCAAGAACGGGATATATGTTAATAACGCTATCCCTATCTCGTTCACCCGTTATTTGCTCATGATGAGAAACGAATATAAACGGGGTGTTCTGGGGTTTCCCTGTCAGGGTCAGACTGAAGGCAAGCAGAACTCTTTCGATCATGTGGCAATCAGGAGCTCGATGAAGGTTACACCTTCCAAAGAGACAGTGAAAGTGCAGATTCATCTTATGCTGGAAGGCAACTATGGCGGATTGTATTGCTCCAAGGTAGTGACTCCGCAGGATGAAGAGAAAGTAATTAAGGACATTCGAAATATGCTTGAAGCTGAACTGTCCAAAACGGTTGCACTGATCAAAAACAAAAAGCTCGATCTGCTGCAGCTAGGAGATCATCTGTACAGACATCATCCTGCTTTGTGGAAAAAGTGGAAGCCCACATGGGATCAACGATTGGCAGATGCTTCATTTAATTTTCAAATCGATATTAGAATCATTAATACAGGGCTCATAAAAGCTAAGCCATTGGGCGGGTAGGAGGAAGCGAGATGATCTTGAGACTATTAATCTCTTCTATACTATGCCTCGTCATAGTTATTATGGATTGGAGCAGACTTACCCGATCCACTCCAATCGGCAGAACAACCTATATCGTTATTATGCTTTATGTGATTTATACAGGCTATGGTTATATCAGAATGAACCCTGTCCCCAACCTGAATGACGCCGTATCCGCTGTATTTCGCGCACCCGCAACACAAATCGATAAATCCTTGAAAGCTACCTCTACAGTAGACGACATTAAACCTAAGGCGGAAAAAAAGGATGGTAACTAAAGAAACCGTATCCTCAATCCAGATGGCAGCGCTGCTATTGCTTTACACTACGGGCTCTACGATCATATTCATTCCCTCTTCCCTTCTTCCAGAATCAGGAAATGCAGCATGGATCGCCTGGATCATTGCAGGACTCTTTGGCTCCCTTGTTTTATCCTGCATGTTATATTTGTGCAATAAGCATCCCGGAGATACGTTAGTCGAAATCGGTTTCCATGCCATTGGACGTCCGTTTACAACGATTCTGTTAGTTCCATTCGTGCTGTTTATGCTGCTCTTGTCTGCCTACATCTATTTTTCGGTCGGTTCCTTTTTCAACACAAGCATGATGAGAGAAACTCCCTTGCCCGTCTTCAACGGATTAATGGCGTTAATATCCGCTCTGACAGCCCGGGCAGGTATTCTAATCATGGCGAGAATGTTTCGCATCATTAATATTATTCTAGTCGGAGTCATAATTGTTGTCCTGCTTCTTAATTTGGAGAACTACCACCCTTCCTTTCTGCTGCCGATCCTCCCAAATGGGATTAAACCTGTCTTTCACAGTGTGTATCAGGTGGGAGGTTTTATTTATGGGGATTTTCTTGTATTCGCAG
>JARBUQ010000433.1 GCA_029239545.1 Paenibacillus sp. | reverse complement strand
TCGCGAGTTGAACGAAGGCTTGCTTGAACTGCTCAGACTTGATGGATATACGCATATTTCTCAAGCAGTGGGCACGGATCATTAGTATTGCCGCTGACGAATGGATTCACAGCAGCAGGATTTCTTCGGGATTTCAGGACGGAGGTTTCATAAGATGGACAGTAGAGACTGGGGGAGATTCCTGCTCCCTTATGAGCAGGCAGTTGAAGAACTGAAGGTCAAATTCAAGACATTACGCACAGAGTTCAAGAGCAGAGAAGAATACACACCTATTGAATTCGTGACGGGTCGTATCAAACGCATCTCAAGCATATTGGAGAAAGCCAAGCGGTTAAATGTGCCGATGGATCAATTGGAAGCTGGTATAGAAGACATTGCCGGCATCCGCATCATGTGTCAATTCGTGCAAGACATTCATCGCCTCTCGGAGATGATTCGATCAAGAAAAGATATGGCAGTCATATACGAGAAGGATTATATCACGAATAACAAGGAGAGCGGTTACCGCAGCTATCACATTATTGTGGAATATCCGGTGCAAACCTCACTCGGTATGAAGGCTGTATTGGCTGAGATCCAGATTCGTACGCTTGCGATGAATTTCTGGGCAACGATTGAGCACTCCCTGAGCTATAAATTCAAAGAATATTTGCCGACCGAGATAAAAGCAAGACTGCAAAAAGCAGCTGAAGCCGCCTATCAGCTAGACCAGGAGATGGCAAGCATCCGCAGTGAGATTATTGCAGCCCAGCAGCATTTTGAAGATAAATCGAATCTGGTCTCGAACGTGCTGAACGGCATTCAAGATCTTTATTATTACCATCGCGTCAGGGAAGCGGCGCAATTCCAGTTGAAATTCAATGAACTGTGGGAAACCGAGGATATATGGAGCTTAAGAGAGCTGTCTCAGGATCTGCAAGAGGCGCTGATGCGAGCGAAGAAGTCAGGTAATCATTAACCAAAGTATAGAGAAGCGAAGGAGTTATTCCGTTCATGGTGGGTTACGATCAGCTGTATGTCGAGTTTCTATATTACTTCAATATAAACAGAGACTATTTTGAGTGTCATGAAGTGATGGAGGAGCTGTGGATGGAGGAGGGACGTAATCCACTCCATCAAGGCCTTCTGCAGGTAGCTGTCGGCTTGTATCATCACAGGAATGGGAATATCGGGGGAGCAATCAAATTGTTAGATCAGGCCATCGAGAAGCTGGAGTATTATCCGCGCATCAGCATGGGCATCGATCTGGGAAAGCTGGTGGAGGACGCCAAGAGGTATTTGGCGAAGCTTGAGGATATTGAGGAGCAGCCCTTCGAGTTCTATGATCTGGATATTGCTATCATTCATTCGGAGCTGTCAGACATGGTGGAGGATATGAAGCATTTTCCTCCTGTCAAACACGAGGAACAGCCTTGATTTGAAGCAAGAACGCCGAAGCCATGATTCCATTGGCTTCGGCGTTTATGGTTATTTCTTCTTATTCGTTGTGAAGAACTGCTTGAACGCATCCGGAGCCAGCCCCTGCTGACCATCGTGAGATACTCCGCCCTCCAGACGGCTTACTTCCTTACCATCCCGGAACACTACTAATGTTGGCGTAGCCGTAATTTTATAAGTATTCCACTCGGCTTCATGCTCCCACAGGTTAAGCTGCTTCAGATCTACTGCGGCATCCTTGGCGATCGGGTTCAAGATCGGAGTAGTGGCTTGGCAATGCACACAGGTGGTAGAGAAGAAGTAAACGAACGTTTCCTCTTTAGTTGCAATCTTCTTTTTCAGATCTTCCGGAGTAATGATATTCTGATAGTTGGCATCGTTCAATTGTTGAACCGTCTCGGCCTTCAGCTTGCTGGCATCGACGCCGTACAGCTCCTGAGCCTTGGCTTTGGTGGCCGCATCCAGATTGCCGATTCGTGCTTCATTCTTGGACTTTTCGCTCTGTTGGTTTACAATAAACAAAAGGGCGAAGAGTGCCACAATAATCCCTAGATAAATCATTAATTTTTTCATTCTACACCCCTGGCTCATTAATATAATTGCATCTATTTAATAAGTTCTTCCTCTTGCAATTCTTATCCTTCTTTGATCGTGAAGAAATTATGAGAATTTGTTGAACATTCCTTATACGACATTTGAAGGAGCAGGCTTCTCCCTATGACTACTAGGCTTCCTACGGTATTTTTGCATAAAATGAATGAATTGTTACAAGATGAGTTCCCCTCTTTTCTGGCTTCCTATGACAAATTGCGTGCCTTCGGTGTACGGAGAAATCCGTTAAAGATAGAGGCTGCCGCTTTTGCGGAGCTGGTACCTTTTGGGAGTGAAGCTGTTCCTTGGGCAGAGGAAGGTTATTATTTGAACGAAGGCGATCGTCCGGGCAAGCACCCTTATTATCATGCAGGATTGTACTATATTCAAGAGCCTAGCGCAATGGCTCCAGTGGAGCTGCTCGATGTGAAACCCGGGGATAAGGTGCTCGATCTATGCGGGGCTCCCGGCGGGAAGTCTACGCAGATTGCAGGTAAGCTTAAGCAGCAAGGTTGTGTTGTAGCCAATGACAACCATCCGGATCGTGTGAAGGCGATGGTCAAAAATCTTGAATTATTCGGAGTTACGAACGCAGTAGTTGTGAATGACCTGCCGGAACGGTTAGCTAAACCTTTTGCCGACTATTTCGATAAAATATTAGTGGATGCTCCTTGTTCAGGTGAAGGTATGTTCCGCAAAGAGCCGGAGATGAGCAAGGCCTGGAGTGAGAGCGAGGTCAGTCGATACGCTTCCATGCAGCATCATATCCTTGACAGTGCAGCCAAGATGCTGAAGCCTGGCGGTAGAATGGTGTACTCCACATGTACATTCTCACCGGAAGAGAATGAGGCTTCGATTGCAAGGTTCCTGGAGGAGCATCCCCATTTCAGAGTTATTCCCACCTCGCACACATTCGGTTTTGCAGCTGGCAGGCCTGATTGGTTGATGAAGAACCAGGAAGCTCAAGGAGTTACTCCGTTCAGCGATGATGCCCTTAAGGCCACTGAGGGTACGATACGTCTTTGGCCGCACTTGTTGCGGGGAGAAGGTCACTATGTAGCTGTACTAGAGCGGGATGTGCAACCAGAGACGGAAGGAAGCTTTTCGAATGACCAGCAGCTAATAGCTGCTAGCAGCAGGCCTGTGAACGCTGAACAGAGGGCAGGCAAAAATGGTAAAAATGAAAGCATGTCGAAGCTCGCCAAAATGTCCAAGCCCTCGAAGTCTTCCAAGTCATCAAGCTCAGCTACTCCTTCAGGGGCAGCATCTTCTGGCGTATCCTTGTTAGCTTGTTTGGAGAAGTTCTGGGTTGAGCATTTTCAAATCGCTTTGGACGGTCCATTGGAGCTGCGAGGGGAGTATGTGTATAAAGTTCCAGTAGAACTGCCCGACTTATCTGGTATAAAAGTAGTGAAGCCCGGCTGGTTTCTTGGTTCGGTTCACCATGGACGATTCGAGCCTTCTCAGGCATTGGCAATGGGACTACAGCCAGGTGAGTGCCTTCGTACCGTCAAACTTGCTGGGGCATCAACCGATGCTCTCCGTTATTTGAAGGGGGAGACGCTTCATTTGGCGGATTCTGCACTTGTAAGAGCAAATGATTCCGTCGCTGCTAAGGGGTATACCCTTGTCACACTGGATGGTTATCCGGTGGGCTGGGCCAAATGGCAGGACGGCATGCTGAAGAATGAATATCCCGCAGGCTGGAGGTGGACATAAAAGATGAAAGCAACGCAACGGTTGGACAAGGTGTTAGCCCATATGGGGTACGGATCCCGAAGTGAGCTCAGAAGATTAATCAAGCAGAAGGTAGTAGCCGTAAATGGTGCGAAGGTGTCTGATTTTGGTCTGCAGGTGAATCCGTATGAGGACCAGATTCATGTTAACGGAGAGCTGGTCGTGTATAAGGAATTCATCTATATTATGTTGAACAAGCCGCCAGGTGTTATTTCGGCTACCGAGGATTCCAGGGATCGAACTGTGATTGATCTGCTGGAGCCTGCTTATCAGGTGTTCGAGCCGTTCCCGGTCGGTCGTCTGGACAAGGACACAGAAGGGCTGCTGCTGCTTACGAATGACGGGAAGCTCGCCCACCAGCTGTTATCTCCACGCAAGCATGTGCCTAAGATGTATTTTGCCGAGGTACTGGGTGAAGTGGATGATCGGGATGCCCAAGCTTTCCTGGAGGGCGTGCAGTTGGATGACGGATACATTACGATGCCTGCTCACTTGACAATTCTGAGTGCAGCAAAGGATAAGGAAGAGGGGGCCCGCTCCAAGATTGAGCTTACGATTATGGAGGGGAAATTCCATCAAGTGAAGCGAATGTTCGAGGCAGTGGGGAAGAAAGTGCTGTTTCTCAAAAGAATGTCCATGGGGGCTCTGCTCCTCGATGAGCATTTGCTGCCTGGACAGTATCGGGAGCTGACCACCGAGGAGCTGGAATCGCTTCAGACAGCGCAACAAGGAGAGACATAATTCGCACCG
>JARBUQ010000432.1 GCA_029239545.1 Paenibacillus sp. | reverse complement strand
TATATTATTACGAAAATTACAGCACCGCTGAGATCGCCCAACTTTTGGGCAAAAGAGAGAGCACGATTCGCACCCAACTCAAACGAGCAAGAGAGCTGCTGAAAACCAGATTAATAGGAGGGTTGGCTCATGAATAGCTATAGGGACGGAATGAATGAAATACAGGCAGATGAGGCGCTTAAGGAGAAAATGATCCGTGAGATCAGAGCCAGCAGGTCCAGCAGGTCGAAAGGTGCTGCTCCTTTTCCTACTCTGCGCAAAGCATCTGTTGTTCTGGGGGTCGCTTGTATACTTACATGGATTGCTGCGTTCGGTCTGCCCTTGCTCCAGAATATTGGAAGCGATCCTTCCATGCCAGGGCAAGCTCGGCCTTTTTTCAGTGGCTTTGTAATCACTGCTTTAGCTGCAGACGGGACTCCGGTAGAGGTAAAGCCGAATGTTACCTTTCCGCTTGGACAATATAGTCCATTGATGAGCAGCGTACCCGGATTCCCCATCAGGATCGTTGTGGAAGAAGCCGATCTTATTCAATTGAGAGTAACCGATGGGAATCTTCTATCCTGGACACCGCCTAACTTCCAAGTTCGGAATAAAGGTAGAGAGACTGACATCCGATCAGGGGATACGATCTACTGGTCACCCTTGACGGGGAGCAGTGACAGCCCAATCGCCACTAATTGCACCATTGAGATCAAAGCGTTCAAGAACAATAAGGAAATGGGCACCCGGATCATAGAAATTCGATCAGACACCAAATACTTGTATACTGGAAAATTGGTCGAGCAGGCTTCATAATAAGCCGAGCTATTGCCAGTCGCCAACCTAGTACCAATAGTCCAGCTAACGCCAATCGCCAACCTCAAGCCCTAATACGGCTAGTCAGTTGGCGATTGGTATTATGGGGCGTATCTACTTTTGAGCTTCCAGAGCTTCGTATCCGTCCATAATCAGCTCCAGCTTTCCGGTCTCCGGGTCAATAATGAAGCCGTGTACCGGAATATTCCTGGGCACCAGCGGATGCCGGCGAATCATATCGATACTGTGGAGGATACCCTCCTCGACCTTGTCGAAGCCCTTGAGGAACCGTTCCATGCGGATCCCCGAATTTTCCAGCGTCTCCAGCACCACCTCGGATATCCCGTTAGCTTTGAACTTCTCAACGAGGGAATGAGGATCCAGTTGAGTCATGCCACAGCCATGATGACCCACGACTAACACCTCGCAGGCTCCCATCTCATGAATCGCAATCAGAATGCTGCGCATCGCGCTCCCAAAGGGCTGCGTCAAAATCGCACCTGCGTTCTTAATAATCTTGGCATCCCCGTTACGCAAATTAAGCGCTTTGGGCAGAAGCTGAACGAGACGGGTATCCATACAGGTGAGAATGACCATCTTCTTATCCGGAAATTTGTCAGTCAAATATTTCTCATATCTGCGGCTTTCCACGAATTCCTTATTATAATCCATTACTTCACTAATTGTAGACAATATCGGAGGCTCCCTTCATCTGCGGTTACCTCCTAAGTGTATTATATTTTTACCTGATATAAAAGGGCAGGGAATGTGTGTTAATTGTGTTCTTTCATGCCCAGAGGGACGGAACGTGTGTCCGCGAGCGAGCAACTCAACAAGACTCGTAGCTCTCAATATAAGCTTCTAACACGGCTAATGCTTCCAATTGCTGCTCGCTTCGCAAAAAATAAAAAAATCCGTGCTCTGCTTCAGGAATCAAGACCACATCGGCACGTTTGCCCAACAGCTTCAGCCTGTCGCTCATGGCATAAATAAAGGGATGGGGAAACAGCTTCTCCTTACCTGCAATGAGGAAAAGAAAATCAGCCGACTGCTCATTCACATGCACAATCGGGGACGCTTGCCGGAATAGCACCGTATCCTCTTCATAGGTTGCACCAAGCAGCTCCTCGATCGCCCGCTTAATATCTACATCCATGTTGTCCCAACGCTCCAACGTTCCAGGACCGCATACCGAGACGCAAGCGCTCGGTCTGCGCCAGCCTGATCGAGGGGGCTTTCCTTCCTCAAGCCATCCGGACTCCGTTACCGCGAGCATGGAGGCGAGATGGGCACCAGCAGAGCTTCCGATGACAATAATGCGATCGATCAGCAGCTGATTCTCCTCGATAAATCGGATAAACAAGCTGTAGCCATCCCGGACATCCGCCATTTGCTCAGGCAAATGCACGGCTGGTACCAGCCTGTAACCTGCTGACGCGCAAAGGTAACCTTTTCGTGAAAAATGCTGCATATGCTCATGATAGAGATCTCGACTGCTTCCTCTCCAGCCTCCACCATGAATGTAGAACAGTGCTGTTCGGTGAGACAATTCCGAGGGGCGGGCAATGTCCAACGCCCTTTTCAATTGAATGTCTTCATCATAATAACGGGTAATTAGCTCCATCCACCTTACTCCCCTTCTCAATCGCGCTTTGCGCTGCTGCATGTCCACCGTCAGACCGCGCCAAACTCCACCCGCTCATGCCCTTCTATCTCCTTCGTTCCTTCCTTCCACCCATCCATCGATCCGTCCGTCTAATCCATCCATCCAATCCACCCGTCCGTTCTTCCGTCCATCCAAGCTATCGTGTACTAGGAACGCTACCTGACAGCAGGTCGGCGATACGCACCGGGCGCCCTTCTCGCGCAGACCGCCACACGGCCTCACCCGTCGCCACGGAATAGGCGCCTTCAAGCGCGCTTGGCATGCGGTTGTGCGGACCAGCCGAGTCCGGACCAAGGAAGAGGTGCTCCTGCAAGACAGGATCTGCTCCGCTGTGCATGCCAGAACCCGGTACAACATGAATCGATTCCTTGGAGCCGAACAAAGGGAAATAGTCGACAGTCTGCTCCGGTACCGGGAACGTGACGCGTGAGCTGTGGTACATCTGTGTCTCGATTCTCCCCTTCGTTCCGTTGATGGCCAGCCGATAGCCTTCATAAGGCAGCGAGAAATTGACCGAGTAGTTCAGGAATACGTTTCCTTCGTATTTCACTACTGCAGCGTAAGTATCCTCAATATCAATTTCGGAATCAAAGATGCACGCATCCGGCTGGTAATCCGTATAAAATTTGCCCGTTCCAGTCGTATTGGCTACGCTAAGGTGATCATCCTGCACAGCGACCTCCCTGCTTCGCGATGTCCAGCGCATCATATAAGCGCAATTCTCCTTAACAGTGCAGGTTCCACAATGCCGACCCTCTTCACCCTTCACGGGATTAAGCTCCCCATCGGGTCCATAATAGTGCAGATCGCCATAGGCGAATGCTTCAACCGGCATGGCTCCTATCCACCAACTGACGAGGTCAAAATGATGCGTGCTTTTATGGATCGATAGCCCCCCGGATTGATCTCTCTTCCGGTTCCAGCGTTTGAAGTAGCTGGCTCCATGGTAGGAATCTATATACCAGTTCAAATCAACTGAGGTTATTCGGCCTATTCGATTGTCCAGCAGCATTTCTTTTATTCTCGTGTGAATTGGAGTATACCTGTAATTGAGAGCTACCGTGACTCGCCCCTTGCTGCGAGACTCGGCTTCCAACACGCGGCGGCAGTCGCTGCTTGTTGTCACCATCGGTTTCTCCGTGATCACATCACGGTCCCAATCCAGTGCTTGCACAATGTAGCTTGCATGGCTTGCATCGATCCCAGCTACGATTACAACGTCTGGTTGGGTTTCTTGTATCATCGCATCAAAGGCGTCGGGTAAATAAACAGGAGTACCTGCTAATCCCGGATACGCAGTTGTGCAAACCTCAAACCGCAGAGGATCAGCATCAAGCAGCGCTACAATTCGACAGCGGTGCTTGTATATTTTTACAATCGGGTCAATAAACATCTTGATCGCACGATAGCTTACGCCGCATATCGCATAAGTTTTCATAAAACACTTCTCCTAGAACTACTTGTATTCAACTCCATGCGTTTCCCGATATTCCTTCGGCGTCAATCCTTCATGTTTCTTGAATACACGGATAAAATAGGAGGGCTGATAACCCACCTTCTCGGCAACCTCGTTAATTTTCAGATGGGTGGACTTCAGCAGCTCCTTCGATTGCTCCATCCGGAATTGTGTTAAATAATCGATGAAGTTCATCCCGGTTACCTTCTTGAAGGCCGAGCTCAGCTTCTGCGGGTACGTCCCATGCAGATCAGCGCATGATTCCAACGACAGATCCGTCATATAACGGTCCCCGATCGTTTCCATAGCCCGCTCAACAAGCCGTTTGTGCTGGATGTCCTGGGTTTCCATAAGCAGCTTCGTATACGGCTTGACGACCTTGTTCCCGAACCAGCTTAGCATAGCCTCCGGCTCCCGGATCTCGCTAAGCTCAATGAACAGATTCGCTCCCGCAAAAAGCTCATGCGTGGAATAACCTGATTGCAGAATCGCCGATTGAATACTCCCCAGCAGCTGAAGCATGCCCTGTTGAACATGCAGCTCGGTATCCGTTCGCAGCCGATACTCGTCCATAAAACGTCTCAAGGCCTCAATCGTTTCCTCT
>JARBUQ010000017.1 GCA_029239545.1 Paenibacillus sp. | reverse complement strand
GGCCTCACTAGTCGGGTCAACTCGATTTAATTGCTTTTTTGCAGCTAATTCCCACCACCCGCCAATGAACCGAAAATTACGTGAATTCCCTTCGGTCTCCCCTAGAATCTTATACGCTAATAAGACCACAAAAAAGCCCCGATCATAAGATCGAGGCTTGTTGATTCAGATGAATTTAGTCTGACTTGGTATTAGCGAGCATCGCTACTCTGCATCCGTTCGCCCTGGGTATGAATCATAAGGTCTGGCTTGTCGGTAATAACGCTGGTTACACCAAGATCCAGCATTTGCTTCATCATATCTTTGTCATTGACCGTCCAGACGAAAATATCCTTGCCATACCGCTTCGCCTGAGTCAGCAGCTCGGGCTGGACGAGCGGGTAAGCGATACTGAGAGCATCATAATCCGGATCGCTCAGCAGCTTCTCCCAAGCGCCGGGTCCCTCCACCTTGTGGACAAGCAGTCCCGTGCGGAGCTTCGGGTCCGCCTTCTTCACAGTGCGCAGCAGGTTGGGATCGAAGGAGGTGAAGATACATTCGTTCTCGAATTTCTTCCGCTTAACAATTTCGACGGATGTCTCCGCAAGCTTGACCTGATGTCCATTATTCTTAAGCTCAATATTGAGCTTGATTTGCCCCTTGGCTGTATCGATAACCTGTTCAAGAGTCGGGACTTTCTCATTGGCATAACGCTCGCTGAACCACAGTCCGGCGCTCGCTCCCTTAAGCTCTGCAGCCGTAACCTCCCACATCGGCTTGTCGATGCCAGTAGTTCTCAATGCACGGTCATCGTGCATCAGCATGATTTCGCCGTCAGCCGTCTCCTGAACATCAAGTTCAGCATAACCGGCCCCTTCACGAATGGCCTGACTGAAGGCGCTGAGTGTATTCTCAGGCGCTGTCTGAGAGCTTCCGCGATGGGCTGTCACCCGATCATAGCGCTTAATCAAGCTCGCATTGGCGCTTGTGCCCGTGTTTGCGCTTGCGCTTGTGTTCCCGTCTGCGCTTGTGCCCGAGCCCAGAGCTGCAGCTGACTCAACTGCTGAGCCCGACTGCGGAACGGAGCTGGCAGCAGCGGCGGAACTGGCGATGGAGACGGAGCCCGATGAACCATGAGTTGCGCTGGATGCAGCGCCTGAGACGTAGACGGACCTCGCCTGCTGGGTGGAGAACAGGATCGCAGGGAGTATCAGGAAACATAACATGACCCGTATCACATTCGACATCGACAATTCCTCCTGTTGATAGCTTGCTTAACCCTAAGTTATCACACAATCATTAGAAAATTATCAGCTTCACGGGAAAATATTCACCCGCTTCCCTTACAAATTCCTAACGAAATTCAAACATATAGCTGCAAATCCACACAAGGAGACCCATAGCACGGGCTATGGGTCTTAAGTATATATAATAAAAAGGGGGTCGACTTTTATTATATGCCTTAATCATTAAAGCCTGATGAAGATAAGATTTCTTTTATGTTACAATTTTATTCGTCAAGAGCTGCTGCCGGCTTACATTCTTCCAGCACATAACTCTTACTTTCAAAGATTGAAGCCCAAAAACGAATATGCTATCATAATAGTTAGAAAGGACCAAGTGCTCGAACACTTGGTCGGTACAATTGGCTTGGATGGTATATTTCCCTCTAAGTTCGAATAGGTACGTAAAACCCACCATTGGCTGCATGATGAGGTGGGTTTTTACTTTTTCCGATTGCTCATATGAATATATGTTAATAGAGCAAGGATAAACATGCCAAACAGAAACATAATGGATAGTGCATCTTTAACTTCCATGGCCTCACCTCCTGAGACTTCTACCAGGCAAAGTCTCTTGAAAAGGATACGCTTAAAAAGGGAAGCAGGCTCATCCAAGATTCAATTGTAAGTTATATTTTACCTTAATCTCCCGAACGAAACAAGAACAAGTGTTCCTATTTTTCTAGTGAAATTCGTTTTATTCAAACTCCCCCTTGCTAACGCCAGCTCTTCTCAGGCACAATGATATGTGCTCCATAATTCCAATAGAGGAGGCAGAAGGCCAGTGATATCCGTTCAAGGGTTAAGCAAATCGTTCAAGGTTGCCAAACGTACGACAGGACTGCTGCAAGCGGCAAAGGCATTAATTATCCGCGAGCACACCGAAGT
The DNA here is from genome assembly GCA_029239545.1 of Paenibacillus sp. GTDB lineage: Bacteria > Bacillota > Bacilli > Paenibacillales > NBRC-103111 > Paenibacillus_AA. Next base: position 16,575 of record JARBUQ010000017.1, on the reverse strand, counting down.
CCACGCATTAACCGATATCTCATTCAACATCCAACCGGGCGAGATTGTTGGGTATATCGGGCCGAATGGCGCAGGGAAATCGACCACCATCAAGATTATGAGCGGTATCTTAGTCCCTGACAGCGGCACATGCACCATAATGGGGTACACCCCATGGAAACAAAGAGTCCCTTATGTGAAAAACATCGGGGTTGTGTTCGGACAGCGAACACAGTTATGGTGGGATGTTCCCGTCATGGACTCGTTCGAGCTGCTGCGCGATATTTATAAGGTTCCGCAGCAGGAGTACAAAGCTAATCTCGACCTCATAGTAGAAACGCTGGATTTGCAAAGCCTCATCCACACCCCCGTCCGCCAACTTAGCTTGGGTCAACGGATGCGCTGTGAAATAGCCGCTTCTCTGCTGCACAGCCCTCAAATTCTTTTTCTGGATGAACCTACCATTGGGCTCGATGCAATCTCTAAGATCGCTGTAAGGCAATTCATCAAGACGATTAATAAAGAAAAAGGCGTCACCATCATTCTCACTACACATGATATGAACGATATTGAAGCACTCGCTAATCGAATCCTGCTGATCGGCAATGGAACCTTGTTGTACGATGGCAATCTCAATTCCCTGCGAAATCGCTTCAATACTAGTAAAACAATCACAATTGACTACCGTGAAACAACCGAACCGCTCCTGCTGCCAGGTACTGCGTTACTGTCCTGGTCGCCGGAAAGAGCGGTGCTTAGTGTCGATACAGAACAGGTCAAGATCTCTGACATCATTGCCCAGCTGTCTGCCCGGGTTGAACTGCTTGATGTCGCCGTCGAAGCACAACCGATCGAAGAGATCATCGTTCAACTCTATAAGGAGTACCGGATATGACGCCATACTGGTCCGTATTGAAGCTACGCCTGCTGAATGGCTTGCAGTATCGATCGGCTGCTTTGGCGGGAATCGCGACCCAATTCTTCTTCGGCTTCATCTTTATCATGATCTTCGAAGCGTTCTACAGCCAAGCCGCCGGTCAACCTCCGATGTCTATGCAGGAGTTGGCTACCTACACTTGGTTAAGGCAGGCTCTGCTCGCCTTCATTGCTTTATGGTTTCGCGATAGTGAGCTGTTCCAACTGGTCACCACGGGCAATATCGCCTATGAATTGTGTCGTCCTACCGGTATTTATGAATTTTGGTATTCCAAGCTTATCGCACAGCGCTTGGCGAGTGCTTTGCTGCGATGTTTTCCCATACTGATTGTGGTGTTCTTCCTGCCCGAGCCTTATAATCTGTCTTTACCGCCAAGCTTGACTACCCTCCTATTATTTGGAGCCGCTACTGTTCTTGGATTGCTGCTTCTGGTGGCGATTTCTATGCTGATCTATATTTCGGTTTTTTGGACCTTGTCGCCAATGGGCTCCATGCTGATCTTCGGCGTATTCGGGGAGTTTTTTGCAGGCATGATTATTCCGATACCTCTGATGCCCGATTGGATGCAGAACATAGCTTATTTGCTGCCCTTTCATCTGACCCTTGATTTTCCGTTCCGCTTATATTCAGGGAATATTGCCCAGGATGAAGCATTAATCGGATTATGTACGCAGCTCGGCTGGCTCATCGTTGTCGTGATAATCGGCAAGCTTCTGCTGCGCAGGGGATTACGCAGAATTGTCGTACAGGGAGGGTGAGACAAGATGGTTTTGTATTTCAAATATTTGCTCATTCTGCTTAAGTCTCAGATGCAATATCGCACCTCCTTCTGGTTATTGTCGCTCGGACAATTCTTCATTCCTTTTTCCGTATTCGCAGGTATGTACTTCATGTTCGAGCGTTTCGGGCAAATCAAAGGATGGACGTTCTATGAGGTAACGCTTATTTTCGCCGTCATTCATATGGCTTTCTCTATTAGCGAGTGCTTGGCGCGGGGCTTCGATGCTTTCTCCAGCCTTGTGGCGGCAGGGGATTTTGACAGATTGCTGGTCAGACCTCGGAGTACAGTCGTTCAAGTGTTAGGCTCCAAATTCGAGTTCACCCGGATTGGCAGATTAGCGCAGAGCTTGATCGTGCTTGTCTGGTCTGTCATCCATCTGCCTATTGATTGGACATTCTTGAAGATGCTCACATTGCTTCTCATGATCCTGAGCGGAATGTTTATTTTTACAGGGGTTTTCATACTGGCTGCTACTTTGTGCTTCTGGACCATTCAAGGGCTCGAGGTCGCTAATATATTTACAGACGGCGGTAGAGAAATGTCACAGTACCCGCTCAATATATACCACAAATGGATTACGCGCTTCTTCACCTTCGTCATCCCTTTCGGATGTGTCAATTATTTGCCGCTGTTGTACCTTCTGGATCGAAATGAAGGTCACGATATGCTGTATATGCTGTCACCTGTAATAGGAATTCTTTTCATCCTCCCTTGCCTGCTTGTATGGCATTTTGGGGTAAGGCATTACAGATCTACAGGCTCATAGACGCAGCACAGACGTAAGCATAAGCAAAGACCGTCCGGAAATGAACTGCACCGGACGGTCTTTGCTTATGCTCCATCTTCCTGAAGCTTCTCCTTACGGAATTCCCGTGGCGACATCCCGGTGAATTTCTTGAACATTCTATTGAAGGAATTAATATTCTGATATCCCGAGAGAACAGCAACATCCTGAATTCTCAGATCGGTTTCCAGCAGCATTCGCTGCGCCTCTCCGATTCTTACTCCGTTAATATAATCAACGAAGTATTCCCCTGTCTTATCCTTGAAGTACGTGGACAAATATCCACCAGTAATATGGAGATGCTCCGCTACAATATCCAGCGTAATATCCTGAGCATAACATTTTTGCACATAGTCCAATACAAAATCGATAATAGGATCGCCATTCTTCTGATGCTTACGAATCTCCTCACAAGCTGCAACCAACAATTGGCTGAAAAACCTACGATAATGTCTGCCCGAGTAAAAGCTTTGCCCCGTACTCAAGCCAGCAATTACAGGCTCTATCGCTCGTTCATCTATACGCAGGGCATGAAAGGTCTTGCGCACCTTTTGAATAATATCAATCACAAATTCTTGATACTGCAGCACAGTGGCACATTTGCGTTCCATTAACGCCAGATGACGATCGAGTAAATGCAGCAGCTCATGCGTATTGCCTGCACTCAGATTGGAGTCGAATTGCTGCTCCTGTGCCGGCGTAAGCAAGTGAACAGCTTGGCGACCAGCGGACTGGCGAACCACTTGCGTATTCTCCTTAAGCTTACGTTCCTGCAGCAGTTTAATCGTTTGCTCATAGGCCTCCGTGAAATCAGACCGCTGTGGATATGGAGGAGAGATCGAGATTGTGAAAAAATAATAATCGGCATCATGAGAAAGCACCTGCAGCAATTCGGCGATATAGGCATCCATACGGGCATCGTCAATCTCGTTAATGACCGACAGCATTTGGCGGCTCTCCACTTGAAAGGTTAACGAAGTCGGGAATAGCCCAAGCAAGCTATGATTGATAAATTCATAAATGCAATAGGTTAAGGGACCCGGCTCCTCTTTCATTTCCTCCCAGAACCGATCCTTATACGTAATTTCATATACAATAAACCGGTATTCCTGCATGGAGATCATATCAACCGAGCCTCGGGAGCCGTTGTAGATTTTCTTTAATTTATTCAAGTAACCGTAAGAAACAAGCTGGATATTTTTCTGCACCAGATCCGACTGAATCCTTGCATTCGTCTGCAGCATATCGTCCAGCTTCTGGCCTATTAACTCAAACTCGCGAATATTGCTTTTGAACAGAACATCCTTCCCGCTCGACGAATGCAGCGAAGAGACCATCTGCTTAACGGGACGATTGAAGCGAACGCTGAACAATACAGATATAACAACACTTACGATCAAAGCCAGCACCAGCAAAATAATCAAAGTCAGATTAAGCCTCGAAACTTGCTCGGAAATATTGGCCCCCGGGATGATATTCAGATAAGTATACCCGCTGTTCTGACCAATCTGATAGAAGTAATACGTATTGTCATGCAGTACATAAGACCTATCTGCAGGAAGCTTGGGAATTCCGGCTTGATTAGCCAGCTCGCTCGTTGAGAACAAGGACAGACCCTGATTGTCGAATATGACAAAATTAGAATTAACGGAGCGATGAAAGGCATTAAACAGCTTATTGGCATCCAGCATGGCGACCAGATAGAAGTCATCATTTTGCCAGTGCTTGAGAACATAAGGAATGAATAATCCTTTTGAGATTGCATCACCCGACTGAAAAAAAGCATGTTCATAAAAATACGACTTAGGGAACAGTTTGGAAGTATACGATTCCTTGAACTGCCTTTGCCAAAAGTAATCCGGATAGTCTCGGCTGGCATAAAACTTCTCGAACAATGACACCCTGTCATTCGTTCCTGTCCTGCTTAGCGTTAGTGAGCCCTCTTTGAATACAATAATGGCATTGTCCACATAAATAAGAGGATTGCCAACCACCTTGATTATTTCCAGCTTTACCCGATCCAGGAGCTGGAACCGAGCATTTCCGGTGCTTTTTTGAAGCTGATCCACATCCTCATTAAAATAAAGCGCATACATTTGTTTTTGCACCAATTGGAAATGCTCCTCATATCTTTCAGAGGTGAATCGGATGTTCTGCTCATTATAACTAATGATTTCATTGCGGATGTTGCTTTGGAAAAAAGTAAAAGATAAATAATTAAAAGACACAAGAAGCACAATCACCATAAGAAATCCGAACAGCAAACGAATGAGCAGGGAAGACGTTCTGGATTGAAATCGCGAAAATAGACGTATCCTACTCACCTCCAAAGACTGATCAGGGATCTTTCTTTTAATGTACTTATCATACACGACAAGACTTCCAACTTAAAGAGTTTGAATATATACAATCCTTTGCAAATTCACGAAAACTTAACATATTTACGAATTTCACAGAAAAGGGGACAATTCGGAATTGCTATGGATTCCAATGTGAACGAACGATGGTAAGCTAATTCCAACATCACGAACACAACAGCTCCGAAGTGATGTTCGACAATGACTAATGAAAGCGCCATCAGGTCGCAATCAGGATCGGGGGAATACACAGATGAATCAGTTGGACACTGCTGGGGTTAACCCGGAAACTTCCTTGCCGATCAGGCCCAAACAAAGCGGGCTTTGGTGGAGGAAGGTAGCGAAGAGTAAATATTTGCTGCTTATGTTCTTACCATGTTTGTTGTATTATTTAATATTCAAGTACTTGCCCATGTTCGGAATCGTAATTTCCTTTAAGGACTACAGCTTATACAAAGGAATTTGGGCCAGTGATTGGGTTGGACTCAAGTATTATAAGATGTTTTTCAATAGTCCGGATTTCTGGATCTTATTGCGGAATACATTCTTGCTTGGGATTTACAAGCTGGTATTCGGATTCCCGGCTCCCATTATTCTGGCGCTGCTCCTTAATGAAGTCAAAAATGTACTATTCAAACGTTTTGTACAAACCGTAAGTTATTTGCCTCATTTCATCTCTAATGTAGTTGTTGCCGGAATGGTCGTTATGTTCCTCTCTCCATCCAGCGGCTTTGTTAACCGAGTCATTGAATCACTGGGCTTTACACCGATCCATTTTATGATTCAGCCTGACTTGTTCCGTTTCATTTATGTAGGCTCTGAGGTTTGGCAGCATATTGGATGGGAAGCTATCATTTATTTGGCAGCGCTTACTTCCATTGATCCCTCCCTCTATGAAGCTGCAGATATAGATGGAGCAAGCCGCTGGAGGAAGCTGTGGAACGTCACTTTGCCTGGAATTTCCTCAACGATCATTATTTTATTCATCCTGAATGTCGGGCGGGTGTTGGAGATCGGCTTCGAGAAGGTGTTCCTGTTGTATAACCCGGCGACTTACTCCACGGCCGATATACTGAGCACTTACGTGTATCGAACCGGACTAATCAGCGGAAACTTCAGCTACGCAGCAGCGATTGATATGTTCACTGGCGTTGTATGCCTCTTCTTCATTTATACTACGAATGCACTCAGCCGGCGTATTTCCCAAACAAGTCTATGGTAAGCCTATGCTTGAGAAGCACAGCCGCTTAGCAAATGTATAAGGAGGAGTTTTACAATGAAACGCTCAAAAATATCTTTATTCTCCGTCATAAGTACCATCATCCTTCTTGGAGTCGTGCTGGTAACGCTGTATCCTTTCATTTATATGACCGCTGTTTCACTAAGCAGCAACATTCATGTGCTCAAGGGAGAAGTCAGCTGGTATCCAAAGGGCTTCAACGTTGACATGTACAAGATCGTGTTAAAAGATCCGCGTATTGGCACCGCTTACTGGAACACAATTGTTTACGTAACAGTAGGAACCGCCATTTCGCTTGTCGTCACCTCACTGGGAGCTTACGCGCTGGCCAAAAAAGATATGTTATTCCATCGCGGATTCACACTTATCATCATATTCACTATGTTCTTCGGCGGTGGGATGATCCCTACCTTCCTGATTGTAAAAGAGCTGGGTGTCATCGATACGATCTGGGGAATTGTACTGCCTGGAGCGGTCAGCACATGGAATTTGCTCATTATGCGTACGTTCTTCTCCAATATTCCGGCTGAGCTGGAGGAATCAGGACGTATGGACGGACTGAGCGATATCGGAGTTTTCTTCCGGATTGTAGTCCCCTTGTCACAAGCAGTATTTGCTACCATCGGTTTGTTCTATGCGGTCGGATTATGGAACAACTTCCTGCTGCCGCTGCTATATTTGCGAGATCAGAATCTCTTTCCCCTGCAGGTCATCTTGCGCAACATCGTCTTGGCCGGCCAGTTGAATCAAGCCGACACGGCCGCAATAGGCGATGCCAATATTGTCCTGGAGGAACCGCTTAAATTTGCAACGATTATGGTTTCCACGGTTCCCATTCTCTTGGCCTACCCCTTCCTGCAGAAGTATTTTGTCAAAGGAGTTATGATCGGGGCGGTCAAGGGGTAACTATACAAGCAATAAGGACTTACGAACGCAAGGGAAAATTAGAAATCAAAAAGGAGAGGTTAAAGCATGAAGAAATGGACGGTTATGCTAGGAACACTCGCAATTTGCACCTCAATCTTGGTTGCCTGTTCAGGGAAAACACCCACGCCTGCCGCACCGGAAGCAAGTGGCTCAACAAGCCCTGTTACTACGGAGAAGCCCAAGAACAACTTCACTATGTTATTGGAGGCTCATCCGAACTGGCCGTATAACAAAGACTGGACCGTTTGGAAGTGGATAGAGGAGAAAACTGGCGCCACCTTCAACGTTCAGCTTCCATCCGGTGAACTGAAGGACACGATCAATCTGAATGTAGCATCTGGCAACATGCCGGATATCACCTTCTTCGCTAACCGCACAGATGCTGATAAGTTTGGTCAGCAAGGGGTTCTTGCCGATATTCTGGAGTACAAGAACGTTATGCCTAATTTGACAGCGTGGCTGAAGAAATATCCTAACATTGCCAAAGCTGCACTAGCGGCTAACGGCAAAATGTACATGCTGCCAAATGAAGGCTTCGGAGAAACGAATCGTGTCATCTGGATGTACCGGGAAGATATTTTCAAGAAACATGGACTTAAAGCCCCTGCCAATTATGAGGAACTCATTACAGTAGGCAAGAAGCTGAAGGAGCTGTACCCTGGCAGCTATCCGTTCTCCTTCAGAAGCGGAGCTAATCTTACAATCCTCAACTTTGCCACCGCACAGTTCGGCACAACAAATGGACTATTCCAGGATGACAAAACTGGCAAGGTCCGTTATGGTCCAACTGAGAATGAATACAAAAAGATGGTTGAGTTCTTCAATCGTATGCACAAAGAAGGGCTTATGCCGCCAGATTGGCTGACTTTCAACGTACAACAATGGCAAAATGCCGTTTCTACAGACCAAACCTTCATGATCCTTGATTACATCGGTCGGCTTGACCTGTTCAACATCCCTATGAAGAAGACGAATGCCAGCTTCAATCTGGCGTTTATGACCCCTCCTGAGGGCGTACCTGGATTTAATGTTAACCCTTATATCCACTTTATTGAATCAGGCATGACCATCTCTTCAAAGTCCAAAAAGATCAAGGAAGCGCTCCAGGCCTACGATTGGTACTATAGCGAAGAAGCTAAAGAACTGTTAAGCTGGGGTAAAGGCGATGAAGTATACACAACTGAGAATGGACAAAAGAAGCTGCGCCCTGAATACCTGGATGTAACGGATGTCCGCAAGAAGACTGGGCTTGCTACTAATGGCGCCTACACATGGTTCAACTATGACGCACATCTTATTCCAGCTACACAAGAGCAGCGGAATGCCTATGATCTGGCTCGCAAGCATGACAGTATATACCGGGTGAAGCCTCAATACATCGAGAGCGAGCTGTCCAATGTATCCTTGCTGCAAGCTGCTGTGGACAAACATCGCAATGAACAAATCACCCGCTTCATACTGGGTGAGCGCGGCATGGATCAATGGGATCAATACGTAGCCGAAGCTAAGAAGATTGGTGTTGACGAGCTGATGAAAATCACTCAGACTGCTTACGACCGCCTCAAATAATGCTATTCCCATTAAATTGAAACCATTGCAACTACACGAGAAAGCCATCCGGAGCAGTTGTTTCTCCGGATGGCTTTCTGTATGATCAAAGGACGGAACAGTTCCTGAACCGCAAACCACTACGAGCAACTGATACTACAAGGAGAATGACAGATGAACACACACTCAAGCTTGAACCAGGAATTCACATCAGACGGGGCATGGTGCTTCTTCGCCGACCCCCGCGCACTTTATTACCAGGGTCAGCATCAAAGAACGTATGTAGGCTGGTTGAATCGCGCAGGCGATGTACGGATCGGCTACTACGATCATACGCTGCATGCCAATGAATCCATCTTGATCCGGACTGCTCTACAGCAGGACGATCACGCCAACCCTACTCTGTACATCGATGAATCGGGATATATCACGATCTTTTATTCCGCTCATAACGGCTCCACCATGTATTACCGAACAACCGAATTACCGGAGGATCTGTCTTCCTTCGGAGCAGAGCAGCAGCTGCCTGCGAATACGGACGGACATCATGGCTATACTTATCCTAATCCGATCTATCTGTCAGAGGAGAAGCAGCTGTATCTATTCTGGCGCGGCGGCAATTTCAAGCCAAATTTCAGCATCTGTACAGATTTGGAGCGCGGTGAATGGTCCTCTGTGCGTACGCTGATTATGGACAGTGGACAACGGCCTTATATCCGTTTCGCCTCCAATGGGAAAGACACCTTTCATTTCTCATGCACCGATGGACATCCGAATATTGAACCGCATAACAGTATCTATTATGCCCGCTATCGTGACGGGGCGGTATATGGGGCAGACGGCTCGTTGATCAAACAGGCCGCCGATCTTCCGCTGCAGCTATCCGAGATTGATGTAGTATTCGACGGCAAGGCTGCGAATCGCAATGCTTGGATCTGGGATGTCGCTGAAGATGAGCAAGGTCATCCAGTAATCGTATATGTTGTGTTCGAGTCCTTGGAGGATCACCGTTACTACTACAGCCGCTGGAATGGCGAGTTATGGGAGACCAACGAGATCACGGCTGCCGGGCACTGGTTCCCTCAAACACCGGACGGTGTTGTGGAACGTGAGCCCTACTATTCCGGCGGTATTATTCTGGATCATTCTGATCCTTCCGTTGTGTATTTATCTCGGGAAGTGAACGGCGTGTTCGAGATTGAACGATGGTCTACTTCCGATCTCGGAGCCAGCTGGTCGTCGGCGGCAGTGACAGCGAACTCCTCCTGCCACCAGGTTCGCCCTTATTTGACCCGCGGCAACGATGACGGACAAGCTGTCCTCTTCTGGATGAGCGGACAATATGTGCACTTTACGAATTACCAGACCTCCCTGCGTTCGACGATCCCATCTGTACAGCTGTGAGAGTACAATGACAAAATCTGGCCTTTGCGGTCAGATTTTTTTGTTGTTGCAAGCCAACCATAGTTTGATACAATGGATTCAATTATACGATACGGCTGCTTATCCATTTGGGGAGGAACGAGGAATGCAAATGACGAGGTCATGGTTTTACCGATTGTTATTGTCCTATCTGCCCATCTTCCTGTTCATTGTTACTATGCTGCTGCTCGTCTCCTTTTTCGTCCTCAGTGATCTCTCCAGAAAATCAGCCGTTAAAGCAAACGACGTCTATATTCAACGGGTGCTCCAGACGATTGATAATTCCCTTCAAGCCATTGAGAAAATTATGCTTCGTGAAATATTTTCTGAAAGTGAAATCCATGCCTTCATCAATCCAGTCAGCAGCAAAAGTGCCTCGGCCTACGAGGTCGGGGTCAAGCTGATGCGTATCCGGGATGACAATCCGGCCGTTGATTCGATCTATGTCGTTCGAGCCAGCGACGGTGTCGTGGTTACGGAGAGCACTATTACGCGGCTATCGCAATTTCAGGATACGCAATTTCTGGACTTGCTGAAGCAAACAAGCTCTCCTTACTATTGGAGTGGAATGAGAGAATATACGGGATTCCAGAACAAGAAAACGAATGTAATTTCGCTAGCGAAAGAAATCCACCAGTCTTCAGGTGGTTTCCTTATCATTAATGTAAGCGCTAGCTATTTGGAGCAGCTGCTTAAGGATATGTCTGATCCGGCGATCAACGACGTTATGCTTCTGGATCAATTCCGCAACGAGATCGCGTCCGTTGGATCGCTAGCTGTAGAGCCCCAGGAACGAGACGGTCTGTCTCAACGGACTTCAGGTTACACAGGTTATGAAATTCGCAGCGGATTCAGATTCTTCGCTTTTCTCGACAAAGTGTCTACCTTTACTTATATCTGTATTCTGATCGGATTCCTATCCATATGTACCGGCATCGCCTGGATTGTATTGGTGAGCAGACGGAATTACAAGCCGGTTGAGAGACTTCTGGAGAGAATTCATACTCTTAAGAGCAAGAGGAACGATATCCCGTCCGGAAGACAGGATGAGTTCACGATGATTGAGGCGGCCCTTGACAAAATGGCGGAGGAATCCAGCTTTTACGAGAAGCAGGTGGAGGAGAACAAAATATACCGCAGACAAGTCCAGGTCCAGGACCTGCTCGAGGGACGGCATTCGTCCGGAACCGATACGTGGTTGTCTGAACGGGAGGAATGGGGCAGCGGGATCGGCTCCAAGCAGCACGTGGTCGCGGTTGCCGAAATTGATCGATACCATTGGTTCAGCAGGAGCTACCCTTCTTCCGACCAAAATCTTCTGAAATATAGCCTGGAGAAAACGATAGGTGAAATTGCCAGCGGATATTCCGTTCCGATCTGGACCGAATGGGTAGCTGGAAACCGCCTTGCTATTATAATACAGCAGCCGCAGACTACCCCATCTGATCGTGTTCCCGACCGCATTTGCAATGAAGCACGAGAATGGGTGCAGGACAACCTGCCGCTCACTGTCACCTTCGGGCTCGGAGATATTGTAGACGGTCTGCAGTTGGTGTCCATATCCTATAAAACGGCCTTGAGCTGTCTTGACTATAAGCCATCGCTTGGAAACAACCAGCTTATTACAATAAGCGATACTCAAGCGCGGCCTCAGGCCGATATGTTCCGCCACGTCCAGCTCGTCCGCCCGTTTGCCAGCGCATACAAGCGCGGCGAGGAGCAGTGGAAGGGCGATTGCCTCCACTTCTTCACTGAACTGAAGAAAGGAGCTTTTACCCGTGACGATCTGATCAGTATGATGAATTATATGATCTATTATTTTCACAGGGAAATGATGGAGCATACGTCCGAGCTCCGCACCCTCTGGGAGACCGAGGCTATGCCGGGATTAACGTCCATGCTTGACGAGGATGAGACTCTCGAAGAGGTTGAGCAGCGGTTCACCCGCATTCTGACGGACCTTTACCATAAAATCATTCTGATCCGCGAGCGCCGGAACAATCATATGCTCATGAAGCAGGTCAGAGATTATATTGAGGAGCATTACGGGGACGCCGACATGTCTTTGACTTACTTGAGCGATCAGTTCGGGATCAATGGCAAATATTTGAGCCGATTATTCAAAGAGGAATTCGGGGAAAATTTCGGAGAGCATCTGATGCAGGTCAGAATGGAGCATGCCAAAAGCCTGCTTCTAGAGTCTGCTGCTTCCATTAATGATATTGCAGAGAAGGTTGGATATACGACCTCTATCGCATTCATCCGTGTGTTCAAGAAAGTGGCTGGGACAACACCAGGAGAATACAGGAAAAACGGTCTAAGCAGAACATCTGATGAGAGGATAGGCGGAAAGTAGAATTTGGTTTATAGGTATCCATCAGTTTATTCCTGACGCTTTCCTGCTGTGCAGCCTGGAAGTAACGTTCCGGTGGCTGCCTGCGGGAGAGCTGTTTTTTGCTGTCCGACTTTGCTTGTCAGACCTGCATAAGATAACGGCGCTGTCCGTTCCCAGTGCGATTCGATTTATTCGTAGGAATGAAGTTTATTGACGGTCGTTCCCTCCCGCAGTAGAGTAAGGGCAGTTGCGCAACCAACATTACAGAATCCTCATGAACGAGAGGTGAAACGAACAGGAGCATATGAAATCAACCTTATACAGAAGCGTAATCCGGCACCGTTGGCTCTATATGATGATGCTCCCCAGTCTGATCTATTATGTCATTTACAAGTACATCCCGATGGGCGGTCTTACGATTGCGTTTCAGGATTACAACATCATGGACGGTTTCTGGAACAGTCCCTGGGTCGGCCTGAAGCATTTTCGGGAAGTATTCACCAACAGAGAATTTGTCCATTTACTAAGCAATACGCTGTTAATCAGCTTGTACAAGATCGGCTTCGGTGCGATACCAGATCTGCTGCTAGCCATACTGCTCAATGAGGTTCGGGTGCGCTGGTTCAAAAAGCTCGTGCAGACCGCCGTATATTTCCCTTATTTCTTATCCTGGGTCATTGTGTACGGCATGATGCTGATGTTTCTTTCCCCTGGTACCGGACTGGTCAACTTTATCCTTAAGGATTGGGGCTTCGAACCGATCAACTTCCTCACATCCAATGAGTGGTTTCGCAGTCTGCTTGTGTCATCGGAAATTTGGAAGGATGTCGGCGTTGGCTCGATTATCTACTTGGCTGCCATTGCCGGTATTGATCCGCAATTGTATGAAGCCTCCGTCATGGACGGAGCGGGTCGATGGCGACAAGTATGGCATATTACATTGCCCGGTATTCGCAATGTTTTCGTCCTGCTGCTCATCTTAAAGATGGGCGGTGTGCTTGACGCAGGTTTTACGCAAATTTATGTGATGTACAACTCACTCGTTTATGAAACCGCTGACATCATCGATACATGGGTGTTTCGGCGAGGACTGGAGCAAATGCAATACGGCTACGCGGCTGCTGTCGGCATGTTCAAGTCCGTTGTCGGCCTGATCATGATTATCACGGCTAATCAAATTGCCAAACGGTTTGGCGATCAAGGAATATGGTAAGGGGGAAGGACGGATGTCAGCACTTGTTCATCGCACGACAAAAGACAAGATAGAAAACGTATTCATTGGTAGTCTGCTCGGGCTGGTCGGGTTCTCCGCGCTGTTCCCTCTTATCTATGTGGTCATTATTTCTATCACCCCGCTCTCAGAATTGGCACGTAATGGCGGGTTCAGCGTCTTTCCGCAGGAGATCACCTTCAAGGCCTATGAAGCCGTGTTCAAAAGTCCGCTCATTCCGAAAGCATTGCGTATTACGGTTATTGTAACGGTTGTCGGCACCTTTGCTAATCTGCTGTTTACAGCTCTCCTGGCGTATCCTTTATCGAAGAAAAGCTTGCCTTTTCGCAGCAGCATCCTGCTCTTCCTGCTGTTTACGCTCGTATTCAACGGAGGGCTGATTCCGACTTATCTTGTCGTCCATGCTACCGGTCTGGTGAATACGCTTGGAGCGCTGTTCATTCCAACGTTAATCTCTACGTTCTATTTGCTTATTATGAAAACGTTTTTTGAGAATTTGCCGGAGGAGCTGATGGAAGCGGCCCGAATGGACGGTTACGGCGAATTTCGTCTGCTGTTCAGCGTAGTGCTGCCGCTCTCCGCTCCCATTATCGCTACGATGGGACTTTTCTACGGGGTCGCTCATTGGAATGAATTTTTTGCTGGCATTATTTACATCAACAACCCGGATCTGCTGCCGCTGCAGGTCGTGCTGCGCAATATGTTATCCGGAGCAAGCATGAACAGCGAGCTGCAGACGCTGAATCCGCAATTGGTCGCTCAGCTTCCGGGCGAGAGCTTCAAGATGGCGCTGGTCGTAGTGTCCACACTTCCCATTATGCTGATCTATCCTTTTTTGCAAAAGTATATGGCCCAGGGAATGCTGCTCGGAGCAATCAAGGGATAACTCGTTCAGGGAAGAGCAAGGAGAATGAGAGGAACAAGGTTCGAATATTGGCCTAGCTATTCAAATGACAAGGGGTGCATGCTATGAAATCGTATAAACCGATTATGATGTGGATTGCCGTTGTATCCTTGATGACCGCGATTACAGCTTGTTCAAGTAAGGATGAGAAGGAAGGGACGAACAGCCCGAGCACGCCTCCCTCCTCTTCTCAGCCTACTGCGAGTGCCGAGAAGCGCGAGACAATTGAGATTTTCAGCTATACGCCGAACGTCAGCGCGGCACTGCCTGCACTCAATGATGATTTCGTAAGACAGGCGATCGAAAAGAAGCTGAATATTGATCTCAAGCTGACCTACAATATGGTAGAGGGAGAAGACCGCTACAACAAGCTCAATGTGCGGCTCGCATCGAACGATTCACCCGATCTCATCCTGGCGGGCGGGCTCAAGGCGCTGGAGTATAAAAACAATAATATGCTGATCGATCTGAACAGCTATGTAAGCGCGGAGAAGCTGCCTAATTACTTCAAATGGTTTACTCCGGAAGTCGTGTTCAAAAGGTTTTCGATGGATAAGTCCAAGCCGGAAATTCAACGAATTCCCCTCCCTGTCCTTGTAAAAACACCTGTTTCATGGTACGTTCGTCAAGACTGGCTGGATAAGCTGAACTTGAAGGTACCTACCAACTTGGCTGAATTCGAAAAGGTCGCACATGCCTTCACTTACGATGATCCGGATGGCAATGGCAAGAAGGATACTTACGGCTTCTCTGTTTCGGCAGGTGGCAACGGGATCTCCTTCGACTGGCCGCAATTCATGGCCAATGGGATTGAAGGCGTTCTGTATGTGAAGGACAACA
The DNA here is from genome assembly GCA_029239545.1 of Paenibacillus sp. Lineage (GTDB taxonomy): Bacteria > Bacillota > Bacilli > Paenibacillales > NBRC-103111 > Paenibacillus_AA. The sequence continues at coordinate 1,290 of JARBUQ010000017.1, read as the reverse complement.
AACTCGTTCACTTCCAGATGGATTACCGCGATGAGGCTGTGCTGCGTGATATTAATCGGATGGTGAAGGACGGCTCGGTCGACCCTGACTGGTTCCTGCAGAAGGGGACGGCACATATCGATAAAGCCATCCAAGGCAGAGTCGGCATAATTCGCGATTACACCGGGAAGTTTGGCTTGACCAGTGTGCCTTCCTCCCCTGCAGCTCAGAGCAAGACCATTAACTCGAACGCCAAATGGACTGCTTTCAACGCCATCGATGGCGTGCCTGGCTATCAGGAGAATCTACCTTCCATGTCTGTCGTCACAACCAAGATTGCCGCCAAAAACCCGGTCAAGGTGGAGAAGGCGCTGCAGGTCATAGATTTCCTGCTTAGCGAGGAGGGTTACTTGTTAAGCCGTTACGGGAAAGAAGGCGTTCACTATACCAGAAGCGGCAAGAAGATCACGCTGATTCCGGACGCGATCAAGAAAGATATTGAGGACAAAAACAATTGGCTTGGCATCTATCAGGTGTTCAGTCCGGAGCAGCCATCAACACTTGGTCTTGAGGTCATAGATCCTCGCCTGTCGGATGAGGAGAGAGCTATGCTGAAGAAGATCGACAGCTACCCCATTTCTGCTCCTATCGGCACTAACGTATCTCCTCCTGCCGGGGTTGACCTTGTAGCTCAGCAAAAGCTTGAGGCAGAGACGATGGCCAAGATTGCTCTTGGAGAGCTGCCTTCCACGGAATGGAAAAAGGTGCTCGACAAAATCTTGAATGAAATGGGCGGTCAAAAGCTGCTCGACACTTACACAGAACAGATCCGGGAAGCCGGAGCAATCAAATAGTTTGACGACTTACGGGGAGGGTAACCATGCAACCCATTATTGTTCCAACTAACTACTATCAACATTTTGATGCTGACCTCACACTGGATGTTCCAGGCGAAGGATACGGCGGTTGGAAGAAAACCGATTTGCCGCTCAGCCTGGAGAACACCGCTGTTGTGGTAATGCACGCCTGGGACATCGGTACACCCGAACAGTACCCCGGCTGGCGCCGGGCTGTTGAATACACACCACGATCGTACGCCATCAGCAGGGATGTATTCCCTGATTTGCTGGGAGCCGTCCGCGGGTCCGGGCTCAAGCTGTTTCACGTCGTTGGCGGACGTGACTACTATTCCCAGTATCCCGGTTACGGGATCGCTGCTCAGCTTGCCGGTGAAGAACCCCCTTCACCCGAAAGAATTGCAGAAGATGCGGTGCATGCGGAATTACGCAGCTTCAGATCGGCCAAAGTGTT
>JARBUQ010000431.1 GCA_029239545.1 Paenibacillus sp. | reverse complement strand
AAATGGAATTATTCAAAGGAGTTGGGGAACGGGGCGAGGATTGACTGCGGCAGGCAGTGCTTAAGCGGGATCAGGGAATTCAACGCCTTCTCTCCACGCGAGAATGAACTGCTCCAGTTGCTTGTGAGGAAGTATGGTGCTCTCATCGCCCATGCTGCCGAACACGCGTTCAATTGACAAAATTTGCGATTCGTGAGCTAGAAGAGCTTGTCTCTTGATCTCCCAACGAGGTGTTATGTCGATGCTGATTGCAGGATGGTGGCCAGCAGCCAATAACACCGGACTTGCTGCATAGTATAATTCACGCACACTGGCACATCCGCCTGCGAGCACAGCTTCGCGTACAGCATGATGGATGGCTGTATGGTCTGGATGACCGCTGATTCCATCCTCAGGAAATGTAAGGATACAATTGGCGGAAGTATGTTGTATGAACTCGGTGACTTGCTCACGTAGAAGGCTGCGATCAATTTCATTAAGACCTCCATCCGGATGGCCGAGATAATGTACTTCTTCAATTCCAAGCACTTGTGCTGCCTGCTTCATCTCTTCACGCCTTCTGTCCGCGAGCTCTTCCTTGGTCATAGGCTTCAAACGGCCGCTCTTGCCCTTCTCCCCATATGTCGCAAGCAGGCAGACAACTCGGTGACCTTGCTGAGCAGCCTCATAGATGGTGACGGCACTGGTGAAGGTTTCATCATCTGGATGGGCCATGATAATAGCTAGAGTATGTTGATCACATTGTTGTTTGTTCAAAGCAATAACCCCCAAATTAGTTAATAAGATCATACGAGAACACAATTGAGATGAAAGATTTATGGTTCTAATTGCCTATTGATTGCTCTTGTGATACTATAGTCACTACTATATAGTTCTTTGGATTGAAAAGGCAAACCTGGTCGAAAGTCAGGGTCGCAAAGCCACGGGTCTTCAGCGAAAGCTATGATAGCCGGGTTGCCCAAGAGCGTACTTCTCTGGACGCTGTAGGATGGGTGTGTCCTTTCTGCTGATTATGCAGGTCATTGGAGGTAATAATAGTGGATGAAGTAAAACAGCTTAGGATTGATTTGCATCGCTTGACCACGGAATTGATTGGCAAATGCGCTTATTGCTTGATGATCTCGTCGAACGTTGAATATAAAACGCCTATATATTGTACCAAATTCACAGGGGCTTTGAATCCGACTTGTGTTGATGTAGCGACATGTTTGTCCTGTCAAGAGTACAAAAATGCGGTTATAAGCTGATTCAGTTATACATATGGTTATGGAATAAGGCAGCCTGTTGGCTGTCTTTTTTGATTGTACACCAGAAAAGACAAGTTGAACGATAGAAAGTGGTGAAGATTCAGGATAAAAGATAGCTGGGTGATATCGGGGATTGTATAGGGATCGTTTGGCGGCCAGGGCTGCAGTCTGGCATCGAGTAGGGGTGTTTTTTTGAATCGAGATAAATGGTATTCAGAGGATGGGAAGTATCGGGCCTTTCTGCATTTTGGAACGGGAATTGTAGAGCGGGTGCGCCACAGGTATACTGATACAAAGGAGGTGAGTCCGGCGTATGCAGAACAAACATAATAAAAATAAACTAATGGTATGGATATTGAGTTTAGTGCTGTTGGTAGTAACAGCTGGCTGCCAACTGTCCGAGAACGTCGATCCCTCTCAAGGAACTCAGGGAACGAATAAACCCGTTCAATCGCTGACACCAATCCCAAGCCCGTTGCCTTCAACAACGCCCAGCAAGCCTCCAGACATTGTACCCAGTGCAAGTCCGAGCATAAGTCCTGTTCCATATTCAACCACAGTCAAGCTTGCGGCAGTAGGGGATATTCTCATTCATAGCTCTGTTTATAAGGATGCCAAGACAGCAGAGGGTTATGATTTTAAACCGATGTTCGCAGACATCAAACCTTATATTGAAGCAGCCGATATTGCCATGGCTAATCAGGAAAGTATGATTGGCGGGGAAGCGATTGGTCTGGCGGATTATCCGCGGTTCAATAGTCCCTTCGAGGTGGGGGACGCGCTCAAAGCAACAGGGTTCGATGTTGTCAATTTGGCTAACAATCATACGCTTGATGCTGGAGAGCAAGCTGTACAGAGTGCCATAGAGCATTGGAACAGCATCGGGATGATGTACACGGGTGCTTATACATCTGCTAAGGATCAGAAGCGTATTCGTACAGTGGAGAAAAACGGCATTTCCTTCGCTTTTTTATCATATACGTATGGCACGAATGGAATTCCGGTTCCAGCAGGCAAAGGTTATCTAGTTAATTTGATCGATCTGCCCAAGGTGAGGAAAGATATCGAAGAGGCCCGGAAGCTCGCTGAGGTTGTGGTGGTCAATGTCCATTTTGGAGTGGAATATGTGGATATGCCGAACAAAGATCAGAAGGATTTTGCCCATACTGCAGCTGAAGCTGGCGCAGACATCATTATAGGGCATCATCCGCACGTGCTGCAGCCTGCGGAATGGATCGAGACTGCTTCCGGCCGTAAGGCATTTGTTGTGTACTCGTTAGGCAACTTTATCGCCGCACAGGAAACCAACGGCCAAAGAACCGGAGGGATCCTGCAGCTGGAGGTAGAGAAGGAAGTCAGAGGAGATAACGTACAAATTAAGGTGCAGAAGCCATCCTTCATTCCAACTTGGATCATGATGACCAACTGGCGCCAATATAAGATCGTCCCCCTATGGAAAGCGCCGAATATCCAGCTTCCTGATGCAAGCTCCTACAATGCTATTATTCAAAAGCATATGAAGCAGTGGATGCCTGAGTTGGTGTTTCCAATGGAATAGGATGTTCAAGCGCTCTCGATAGTTTTGAGGAAGCCCAATGCAAAGAACCTGACCGGTAAAGCAATGAACCGTCAGGTTCTTTGTGTTCGGCCGTGCATGTTCTCCGGCTTGTGAGGGAATCCTCTCGAATTAATGAGTGGAATTCCGTCCCGTTTAGCACTTCGCTAATCTGGTTAAGTAGGACTACAGGAAGTAGAACACATCATAAGTATATGCATATAAGGAGGAGAACAGGATGCCATGGACCAAAGGTGATTATCCACCCTCTATGAAGAACATGGAAGTGAGGACTCGTAACAAAGCAATCGAGATTGCCAATGCTCTGCTTGAAGATGGGTATGAAGAAGGCCGTGCTATAGCAATTGCAACAGCCCAAGCCAAAGAATGGAGCAGCGACCATCCGGATCATTCCGGAGATCATGCTGTAAATAAGCACAGCCAGCTTGAATCCAATATTCATGTCGTGCCTAATGACGATGAGTGGGTAGTGAAGGAAGAAGGGCAGGACAAGCCCCTTTATCGCTCGGGGACGAAAGCAACCGCTGTAGAGAAAGCGCAGAAGCTAGCCTCTGACAACAATAAGAGTGCAATCGTCCACCGCAAGGATGGAACAGTAGAGCACTCGTACAATTATCGTTAGTTGATGCAAATAACTGATCTTAAGGAAGTGAAAAGGAGCCCGGCATATGCTTATGCCGGGCTCCTTCTGCTTACACATCACGCTGAAACAATAATAACGGCATCTTAAAAATGTAAGCAACAGCAATAAATACGCCAATTGCCATTCCAATCAGAACGAGTATACTGCTGAGGGAAAGAGCGCCTACTCCCGTGATTACGTTGGCGATGTTGCAGCCAGGTGCTATACGGGACGCTATTCCCATTATCAGTCCTCCAGCTATCGCATAAGGAAGTCGGGCTCTCCTTGGGAAGCGAAGCTTGAAGCTCCCGCTGAGCAGGGAAGAGACGAAGGCTCCGACAACGAGGAAGATGACAAGTGTCTCTTCCGGTCCAAGACCGATGCTGGGGAAATCCGCAAACAGAGCATTCAAATAAGTGTTGTTGGTTACAAGATCTTCACCGAACAGAAGAGATAGCGCTGTAGCTCCGATGCGTGTCTCAGGGCCTGTAATTCCTACGTTGGACATGAGCACGAATTGGATGATAGCGACCAAGCCGATCAGAAAAGCGACCAAGCGAATATCCCAATGACTTTGCTTGAGCGGGTTCTTCTCCCAATCCGTTAACGAGGAGCGAACCCCATCCCAGAAAGAAGCCCATCCAAAGCGGTATATCGAAATCCCTACAATAAGAGCGACAATCGCAGCCGGTATAACCCAGAACGGGATTGGCCATGAATACAACGAGTACCCATTGTCCAGAACAGTCATAGGCTCGAGAACGTCGCGTCCCCAAGGATCGTATAGAAATGCGAATATTAAATTACCAATAATGGCGAACAGCAGCACGATCCAGAACTGCACATACCCCATCCCGCAGCGATAAAGAGTACCTGAACCGCAGCCTCCAGCAATTGTCATGCCGATCCCGAATAACAGCCCGCCAAACAGATTACCTCCGCTAAGTGGAACGACCCATAGCTCTGAGAAGTCTCTTAAGCCGAAGGTGAGCACGAGTCCCCATCCAAGCAACGAGGTGGCAATCAGAACTAGCACTCCGTTCAGAATCCGTGTATCACGCACGCTAATCCAGTCGCGGATGGAAGCAACGAA
>JARBUQ010000430.1 GCA_029239545.1 Paenibacillus sp. | reverse complement strand
ACCGGAGCAACCGCACACGGCGTGAAAGTGGTTGTCGTGCAAGGAGATAGTCCGGCAGGAGGGAAGCTGAAGCCGGGAGACGTTATCGTTCAAGCCAATGATCGTAAGGTAACGACTTCCCTGGAACTAACTTCATATATGCGTGAGGTGCGCCCAGGTGAAGAAGTCACGCTGAGTCTGATGCGAGACGGAAAGGCGATGTCTTTAAAAGTAGGAACGAAGCCTCATCCGGATAATGCCGCCCAAGCTGCGTTCGGCATCTCGATTGAGGATGAGTTGAAGCTGGATATTCCTCGACCGGTTGCTTTCCGGGATTATCTCGCACATGAAGGAGGACCTTCGCATGGAGCGATGCTGACCTTGACCCTGATCGATCAATTAACACCTGGCGGCATTACGAACGGCAATCGTATCGCAGGAACGGGAACGATTAATCCGGATGGCTCCATTGGCCGAATCGGAGGCATCGAGCAGAAGGCATATGCGATCGAGCGGTCCGGTGCTGATGTATTCTTCGTTCCGGACGGTCAGGAAACAGACGCAAGACGAGGCTCTGGCGAGCTGACGATTGTGCCGGTTAAGACTGTATCCGAAGTGATAGCGTGGCTTAAGGCTAATCCCCGTAAGCCTGCTGTCGACTGAATCTGACAAATAATGGGGTCGAACCGCCGTCATGCAACGCCACACCATGCGCTTGGAGCTGCGGAGGGCTGCCTTTCTAAGGGTGCTTGTACTCTGATTTAATCGGCCTGTTATGTTTTTCGACAAAATATTCATATTGAGCATTGTAGGATAGAAGGGTTTGAGCTGTTCTTTATAGAATGTTAACTTTCACACCATTTATTATCATGCTCAGCTTTCAATAATCAGGGGGATATCCATGAAAGAACGTACCCGCAAGCAGCGCTCATTCACCTCAGAATTGCTAATCTGGATATCCCTTTTAGTAGTCCTCCCGATCGTCCTGCTGATGATCTACTTTTATAACAATACATTCTCAGGACTCAAGCTGGTAGAGGAAGAAAAGTCCGTACTCGCCAATCGCGCTGCGCAGCTATCCATTGTATCTTTGGGCGACACCATCTCTGGCGTCACCATAACGAACGGCTACTGGGAAGCTAACCGACAAGCTGTGCTTACGGGAGATACCGACTGGTTGAACAAAAATATACGGGATATGCTTGGTATTGTGCCCAACGTTGATTTTGTAGCGGAGACTAATCTTCAAGGCAAGGTACTCGTGCAAGCGGGAGATGTAGAGGAATTTACGGACATGCTTAAGTATCCCGAGTTATTGGAGCGCTTCAAGCAAGAGGAGTCCTTCTCGGGAGTTTTGAATACGTCCAAGGGAGTTGCTCTGGTAGCCGTCTCGCAAGTGACGGGCGATCAAGGGGTGGAGGATGCCGTAGGCATTCTGATAACCGGCCGCTTCTTAAATGAAGAGATTATGCAGGCCCTTGAGCATACACTGCAAACGGAGCTTGCTCTGTTGACCAAGACCGGTCAGTTCATCGCCTCCTCCGAAGCGGTTAGCGAAGATGATTTGAAGCCTTTGCTGCCCAAGCTGTCAGCTGGAACCGAGCAGGAAATCTTCTCATTGGAACGGACCAAATCGCATTATTTGGCCAAGGTAGACGCGCCGCTCACTGATATGTCGGGACGAATCATCGGCGTGATACGGACTCAGGTCCCCTCGTTATCAACCGCACAGGCTATTGACGGGTTAGGTAAGATGGGGCTGTATTCGCTAGGAATTATGGCCTTGCTTCTCGTGTTGGTAGCCTATTTGCTGCGCCAGCGTATTATATTGCCCTTGCGGCATTTCACTGCTTCTCTCGAGGAGGTAGCCGCCGGACGCCGGGTTGATGCTATTCCGAAGCATGTGCTGCAGGCGGAAGCAGAGATTGTGAGCGCCATTCAGAAGATCATGCAGTGGAATCAGGTGCTTGAACGGAACGTGCTTCAGCGGACGTCCTCTATTCGCAGCTTGCTTGACAATGCGAGCCAAGGCTTCTTGTCCGTCGGGCATGATTTGAAGGTCAAGGACGAGTATAGCGTAGAGTGCACACGCATTTTTGCCAGGAATATAGCCGGGGTTGAACTGCCTGAGCTGTTATATCGTGACAACAAGGAGGAGCGAGAGGTACTGAGATCCATCCTCCATGATTACTTTGCTGAACGGAACGGGTTAAAGAGAGAGCTCATGTTATCCCTTATGCCGCAAGAGGTTCAGATAGGCAGCCGCATCCTGGAGCTTGAGGTCAAAGCAATTGGTGCGTCAGATGATATAAACCCATTGTCACCTAATGAAGACTCCATCATGGTAATGCTAACCGATATATCGGACAAACGATTGCTTGAGAATCGAATGCAGGTAGAGCAGGGCATGCTGCGCATGGTTGTTCAGGCGGTAACTCACGCTGACGATTGCGCTGATATCGCCAGAGACTTTGAACGATTCGCGCAGACTGAGCTTGCAGAGACGCTGGCTGGTGACGAGACGCCGGAAGAGAAGGCATTAAGCTTATACAAAACGGTACATACATTCAAAGGAAGCTTCGGATTATTGCAATTTAACGGAATTGTAACCCGCCTGCATGAGCTCGAATCCGGGCTTCAGGAGCTTCTCGGACGTTCAGATGAATTCACCTCCGACGAACTGTCGGTATTCCTCCAGGCTAAAAGGTTAGATTTGTGGCTGAGGGATGAAGAGGAATTATTGAAGCAGGTATTGGGAGAAACATTCGATCTGATGGGTCTCAATCAGACTGTCAAGATCGAGCGGGAGCAGCTGTACGAGCTGGAGCATTGGATTGAAGCCAGAACCGTGACCGAAGAGGACTCGCAGCTGCTTGAGAGGTTGAGGGCTTGGCGTTATAGGCCGATTCAGGCGCTGCTCAAGCATTATCCTGCCTATCTGAAGGAGATGACCGATCGCAGAGGTATGGCTTTACATCCTGTTCTGATCGATGGGGGAGAAGTAGCAGTCGATTCAGAGCGGTACTATCCTTTTGCCAAATCGCTTGTTCATGTAGTTCGAAACATTGTAGTCCATGGACTGGAGCCGGAAGCCCAGCGTGCAGCACAAGGCAAAGATTTGAGAGGCACGGTTCGGTTCGATGTGGAGCATACAGATGGGATGCTTCAACTATCGATTGAAGATGATGGTCGAGGAATTGACCTCGATCAGCTTCGTGACAAAGCGGCCAAGCTTGGACTGGATAAGGCCGCAGTCTCGCCGGGGGATGAGGAAGACGCAGGAATGTCCGATCAGGATTTGCTTCAGCTTATATTCCGTGAGCAATTCTCCACGGCCCGTATAGTATCTCAATGGGCCGGGCGTGGGATCGGGCTGTCAGCAGTGAAGGAGGAAGTGGATCGGTTAGGCGGGGAGATCATTGTCACCTCAGTACCGGGGGAAGGGACGAAATTCGTCTTTTTGCTGCCGGATGAAGGAGCCAAAGGAGAGAATGTAAGTGGGTAGTTCCACGGAAGACGAAGTAGAGCAGGTGTGGTTCCAGATGCTGCTGACTGCTGCAGAGAGCTATTTGCTGCGACTTGGGGTGCCGGGTCTTGAGAGGGTTGACATTTCGGAGACAGAAGGTCAAGGATGTGACTGCCTTTATTCAGGTTAGCGGAGCTCAGGAAGGCGGATTCCTGTTTACGGTTCAGGAGCAGGCATCCCGTATTTGCGCCAAGCGGTTCATGTCGGAGGAGATAACCGATGAGGAAGCCGAGCGTGATGCGGTCGAGGTTGTAGCGGAGATGGCTAACGTGATCTGGCAATGCTTTGACAGACCGGGAGCAGCATGACATTTTTTTAGGAAATCCTTTAATGATAGTAACCAAAAAAGCAGAAATTCGAGCGAAATGCAAAAGGTCTTATATGCAAGCGTATGGGTCGCAAGACGGCTCGTTTCGGCTGATCTATATTCCAATGGAGCACAAAGCGGAGTTAGCCAGCATACTTGCTGTGCGGTTGGATTAAACGTTTGGAGGAGCTTGCTGTGGCAAAGATAATGATAGTGGACGATTCGGCCGTTATGCGTAAAAATATTCGATCCGCGTTAGAGCGAGGCGGGCATGAAATTATTGCGGAAGCCGCGGATGGACGAGAGGTTCTGCCTGTATACATTAATCACAAGCCGGATATTGTTACGATGGACATAAGTATGACAAGTGTGGATGGGGTTGAAGCGCTTCAGACCCTGATGAAATCTTTTCCAGCGGCGAAGGTAGTTATGATCTCTGCAATTGGACATAAGCAGCAGGTGCTGGGAGCAATTAAGCATGGTGCCAAATCTTACATAGTGAAACCGTTTGAAGGACCTAAGCTGTTAGAAATCGTGGGAAAAGTGTTGTTGACCTGATACAGCCATAAATGGCTTGTATAATATTGTCTTCCTTCAATTACCTGCGTACTTTACGAAAAGGCACCCATATGATGGGCGCTCTTTTTTAATATAATGATAGAAAAGGAAGGGGCGATCTTATGTCGTGGATGAAGCGAGTGACTTTTAAGCGCAGGCTGCTCATATTCTCGTTGTT
>JARBUQ010000429.1 GCA_029239545.1 Paenibacillus sp. | reverse complement strand
GAAATTGGATTCAAGGCGTTTCTTTGTCTACTCCTTGGCATGTAACGTGTGATATTATGGAAGCTGGATCATCAACATCATCATCGGGAGGTACCAATATGAACGGGGTCAGATGGATAGGGAAGACTTGGGGAACACTTGGAGATAGTATTACACAAGCGAACGGTTATCAGCCATATGTGAAGGAAGCATTGAAATTCGAAGCCGTATATAATTACGGCAGAGGCGGATGTTCGATGACTGCAGGAGGCGATCGAGACGAAGGAGCGACAGTTAATATTGCGAAGACGGTTGAACCCACGCTTGATTGCATTACAATATTCGCAGGAACGAATGATTATCGACTGCACATGCCGCTAGGGGAGCCTGGCCATTCCGACCCATTCACATTCTTTGGGGCATACGAGTTGACGATTGAGATGATTCTGCGTGCTAATCCACGCTGCAGAGTTAACCTCTGGACCCCTTTACAGCGTGATAAGGATGGGTATGATACGGTTGTCGCCAACGAAGCCGGGCATCGGTTGAAGGATTATGTAGATGCAATCAAGCTTCTTGGAGTTTCCTACGGATTGCCGGTGCTGGATCTTTACTCACAAAGCGGGTTCAACAAGCTGACGCTTGACACCCTTACTTTTGACAGATTACATCCTAACGAAGAGGGATATCAACGAATTGCTATGGTGGCAGCCAACTTTTTGGACAAACTGTAAGTAGAAAACTTGTTTAAGAAGAGGAGGATGCCCGTGAACATAAATTGGAATTGGATGGGCAATTTGCAGCAGTTCGGCAGATCGCTTATGCTGCCTACTATTGCGTTGCCTGCCGCAGCGATTTTGCTTTTCTTGGGTAACTTGCCTTGGGAAATACTCGGAATGGAACAGTTTGGGAACATCTTATCGTTCTCTGGCAGCTCCATCTTTACTTATTTGCCTTTCCTTTTCTCAATCGGTGTTGCCCTTGGCCTGACGCAAAGTGCAGGAATAGCAGGTCTTGCGGCGCTGCTTGGTTATTTCATTTTTGTATCAGCCACCCAATACTTCACAGGATCAACCTTTGAGATGGGGGTAGCCGGCGGAATTGTAATAGGCGTGTTAGCTGCGCTCAGCTATCATCGGTTCAAATCGATCCAATTACCTGAATACATACAGTTTTTTGGCGGCCAGCGATTCGTTCCTTTGTTTATGTGTTTTGTTTCTATCTTGTTCTCCTACTTAACGATTCAGATTGGACCTTCTGCTCAAGCGATGATGGATCGTTTTGGGGAGTGGATATTATCGCATGGAGCTTGGGGCACGTTCGTGTACGGTGTTGCTTACCGGCTGCTTATCCCGTCAGGCTTGCATCATATTCTGAACAATGTAGTTTGGTTTCAGGTAGGCTCCTATCCCCTAGAGGATGGGACGGTTCTTTATGGTGATTTGCCGCGATTCTTCGCTGGAGATCCAACGGCCGGCATATTTATGGCAGGTTTGTACCCGATTATGATGTTTGCCCTTCCAGCCATCGCATTTGCAATTATTCATGAGGCGCGTGAGGACTTGAAGCCGCAAGTGAAAGCGACGTTTCTTACCGCAGCACTTACTTCATTTCTCACAGGTGTGACGGAACCGATAGAATTTGCTTTTCTGTTTGTTGCTCCGTATTTGTTTGTTGTCCATGCTATTTTATCAGGTGCGGCTATGTGGATTGCATATGAGATGGACATCCATCATGGCTTCTCATTCTCTGCAGGTGCGATTGATTTTATTATTAATGAGCATTTGGCCAAGAACGGTCTTCTCTTAATTCCGATAGGACTAATATTTTTTGCCGTTTATTATGTGATGTTCCGCTGGGCTATTCGCAGGTTCCGTATTCCGACCCCTGGTCGTGAGGAAGGCTCGCAGTTAGAGGAATGGGCGGGCGATATTCGCTATCGGGCTCCGTTAATTTTGCAGGCTCTGGGCGGAAAGAACAATGTGCTGCAGATCGAGGCCTGTATAACCCGACTAAGATTAACACTTGCTAATGACAAAAATATGGATACGAATGCATTGAAGCACTTGGGTGCAGCTGGTGTTATTCATCTAGGTGGAGGAAATGTACAGGTCGTGTTTGGGACATTCTCCGAGCTTATACGCGAGCAAATCGTCAAAGTACTTCATAACGACATTCGTCAGGTTCATTTTCATGCGCCTGTTCAAGGCAATATGATCCCTATTGAGGAAGTGCCGGATACGATCTTTGCCCAGAAGCTGGTGGGGAACGGTGTGGCCTTCTATCCAGAACGGGGAGAGCTGGTTTCACCCGTCGCAGGAACGGTTGTGATCCTGTATCCCACGATGCATGCCATTGGTCTGAAAACAGAGGATGGCTTGGAGGTTCTTCTACATATCGGGATCGATACCTCTCATTTGCCAGGCAAATGGTTTCAAGCGGTCGTTCAAGTGGGTGACGTGGTTGTCCCTGGACAGCTGTTAATTAAATTCGATTTGCCCAAAATCAAAAAGCATGCCAAGTCGCTGGCAACGCCTATGGTCATTACTAATATGGATATTGTAAAATCATGGGCTTTCGCCCCATTCAAACCAGTCAAAAAAGGCCAAGCTTCGGTTATGTCGGTCATCATGAAGGATGACATCGTAAGGGGGGAGCATAAATTATGATCAAAGGCAACGGAGCAGCCCCGGGAATCGCTATTGGCAAGGCATTCGTTCTTCCGGATTGGGAGTGGGACTTCCCGGATGACATTATTGATGTGAATGATCTTGCTTATGAATTCGAGAAATTATATGAAGGCATTCGGACTTCCAAAACTGAGATTCAAGCGATCAAATCAGATATTGCCGAGGTGCTCGGGGCAGAAGAATCCAATATATTCGACTCTCACCTGGCGATTCTGGAAGATCCCGTATTTATGAATGAAGTATCAGGCATTATTCAGAGACAATACAAGGCGGCTGAGGTTGCCGTAAAAGAAGTTATCGATAAATTCGTTAATATGTTCGATCTGTTGGATGACGATTACATGAAAGAACGAGCACTCGATATCAAGGATGTAGGAACCCGGCTGCTGAAGCATCTGTTAGGCTCTGTTGAACAGTCCCAGCCTCCTGAGGATCAGCCCTATATCGTAATTGCCAAGGAGCTGACGCCCTCCCAACTGGCGCATTTGAATCCTGCACTGTTATTGGGTATAGTAACACAGCTTGGAGGCACTACTTCACATACCGCGATTATGGCAAGAGCTATGGGAGTTCCGTTCGTTTTCGGCATTGATTCAAGCATTCAGACCGGTGACGGTATAATTATTGACGGCGATCATGGTGTGGTGCACGTTAATTCCGAATCCACAACCATTGATCAGTACCGTGAGAAAAAGCGTCAATGGCTGGAATACCGTCAGAAGCTGCAGCAAATTGTGGATGTACCGCCTGTTACACTGGATGGAGCAACCGTACGATTAGGTGCGAACATTAATTCATTTAAGGATCTGGAGCTCGCGCTCAGTTATGCGGCCTCGGGAGTTGGACTGTTCCGAACGGAATTTCTGTATATGGATCGCAACACTCTTCCTAAGGAAGAGGAACAGTTCGAAGTATATCGTCAAGTGGCGGAGCAGTTGAATGGGAAGCCGCTTATTATTCGAACGCTGGATATCGGGGGAGACAAGCAGTTGGATTACTTGCCGCTTCCAGAGGAAGATAATCCGGCCTTAGGGTACAGAGCTATCAGAATATTGTTAGATCGACGGGATTTGTTCAAAACACAGTTGAAGGCCATTCTTCGTTCCGGCTGTTATGGGGATGTAAAAATCATGTACCCGATGATCTCTTCAGTCGAAGAGCTCCGTCGTGCTAATGAGGTGCTGGAGCTGGCCAAGCGAGAACTTCGCCAGCAAAATGTGGAATTTTACGAGCCCATGGATATTGGAATTATGATTGAAGTGCCTGCTGCAGTAGCTATCGCCGATCTGCTGGCAGAAGAGGTTCAATTCTTCAGTATTGGGACGAATGATCTGGTCCAGTATGTGTTAGCTGTCGATCGGATGAATGAGCATATCTCTCACCTTTACAACCCGTACCATCCAGCGGTTATTCGTATGCTGAAGCATACAGTGGAAGCAGCGCACAAACAAGGAATTGCCGTTGGCGTGTGTGGTGAGCTTGCCGGAGATGTGCATGCACTGCCCATCTGGATCGGTCTTGGGGTGCGTGACCTAAGCATGTCGGCCCATTCTATCCTGCCAGTTAAGAACAGACTGATTGAGATTTCCGAGCAAGAATGTAAAGAGCTGTTGGATCGAGTATTAGCGAGTCGTACTGGCGAGGAAATTCGCGCGATACTTGGAGCGAGTAGTTAAGACATATTCATGGACCTAGTGGAGTAAGCCTCTGCTAGGTTTTTTTGTATTATTATGATCATGTAAAAAGATAACAAGCTTTAGCAAGAAATCACATGTAAGCGCCAACAGGAATTAGTGCCCTTCTTTCATTTGGCCGGGTCATTTAGCGGAAGCAGAGCTTTAATCGAAGGTAGAGTAAGTTTATGGCCTTGCTCCTTTTGG
>JARBUQ010000428.1 GCA_029239545.1 Paenibacillus sp. | reverse complement strand
GTCCAACGAGCCGATGTTGGAAAATAAGCCGGAAAAGCCGGGCTAAATCGAACCCAACGGACCGATGTTGGAAAATAAGCCGGAAAACCCGGGCTAAATCGGACCGGGAGTTGAACAAGCCAAATAAACCGAAAACCTGCTTAATTGAAGCTTCGCGGTCCAAAAAACTAAGGGCGAAAACTTCGTCTCTTCGCTCCAAACGATTGAGTAGTAATTATCCTTTTTTTTACCGCAATAACGGAACCTGTGTCCGCCAAACGATCCCAATTTCTCGTACTGCGCTTCCCAGCTTTTCCAGTGCGCTATGCGAAATGGATCTGCCATAAGCTAAGTTAGTTGAATTTTCCTAATGACAAGCCAAAAACCCCTGGAGCATCATAGCTCTCCTGAGGTCCCTGACCGTTTGCGTGAAATTAATTTCATTCACCGTTTACTCGCTACCATGTGACCCAAGGCTTTGATCCAGGCACTTCGCGAAGCATCTCGATTATCGGAACAGTATAAGCGAACAGAATGAGTACCACAACCACCCCGACCCACAGCTTCCAATTTTCCAGAATGGCCGGTGTAGTCTGGGCATCCTCGGCCACATCTGCCAACTGGAACTCTTCTTCCTGCTTAACGTCCTTCTCAGCGAAGAAAGCCAGCTCAAGAATGACATAGATGATAAGCAGAATCCCAAAAAATAAGATCCCCCCTCCAATCCCTAATACGCGGTTCAATGGAATCCAGGATAAAGCTTCCACGCTATCGCCATACGTCGTATACGCTGTTCGACGGGGGGCTCCGAGCAAGCCTACCACATGCATAGCGCCTGACATAAGGAACATCCCTATGACCCAAATCCACGTTTGGGCAAGTCCAAGCTTATTCATAACAGGTGTTAATTTGCGACCGCTTAACAAAGGAACCAACCAGTAAATGATCCCGAAGAAGGTCAGAGCGACACTGGTGGCAACAGTCAGATGGAAATGACCGGTTACCCATAATGTGTTATGCACAACCTGATTCATTTGATTACTTGCATTGACAATCCCCCCGGCTCCCGCCGGAATGAAAATCACCATCCCCATGAATGGAGCGAAGAATCTGACATCCTTCCATGGAAGCTTGCGGAACCAGCCGAACATGCCTTTGGCCCCTTTGGCCCGGCCGCTTAATTCCAGCATCGCGAACAGCGAGAATGCAGTCATTAGCGAAGGAATTACGACCATAAATGTTAAGACTACCTGAACAAATTTCCATACCGGAGATATTCCCGGCTCTGTTAACTGATGGTGGAACCCGACTGGTATCGAGAATAATAGCAGTAAAATGAAGGTCAGACGTGCAAGTGAGTCACTGAACACTTTACCGCCAATCAGCTTCGGAATAATTACGTACCAGCAAATATACGTGGGCAGCAGCCAGAAGTATACTAATGGATGACCGAAGTACCAGAACAATGAACGAGACAGCATCACATTAATAGTTGGCACCCAGCCCATCGACCAAGGCAGCAGCAAAAGCAGCACTTCAGCCGCTACACCCAAAGTGGCGATCAGCCACATGGTCATAGTCACAACTGCCATAAATAAGAAAAGCGGCGAGGACTTGCCTGGATTGCTTTTGCGCCAGCTTCCGTATTGCACGAACAAGGCGACTCCGCTAACCCAGCTCCCTACTACAACAAGCGTTAATCCAATATAGAAGAAAGGGGATGCTTTCAATGGAGCATAGAAGGTGTACAAAACCGTCGCTTCATTCAACAAGATCATAACGACGGAAATCCCTGTACCCACAGCCATAAGAATAAATCCCCACCAGCTCGCTTTACGCACACCCGGACGCATCGTGCCCCCCGTTGTATAAGCCGCTCCAGCATAGAGAAAGCCGATGATGAAGAAGGTAGTAAATACGAGGGCCATTAACACACCGTGAGCTGTCAATAGCTGATAATACCCGATGCCGGCGGGCAGCTTAAAATTGCCTCCTTTGACCATTCCCTGCAGTAGTCCTGCCATCCCGCCTAACAAGAGCGCACCGAAGGCAAACAAGATATGTGTAATGGCAAGGCGTGAATCCTTGCGGTCTATTCTAATTTTGGAATTTCCAGCTTCATTATGCTTCATGATCCATCACCCTTTCGAATCTGCCCAATAGGGACTTCCTTTCTCCAAACGAATCACACTAGACTACCGTAATCGTCGTGGACATGAATTCATGCCCCGTCCCGCAATATTCGTTGCACAGAATCAAATAAGTGCCGGGCTTCGTAAATTTATGCGAAATGTGGTTCACCTCACCTGGAACAACCATTGCATTTACATTCGTTCCTACGATTTGGAATCCATGTACCACATCCGGGCTTGTAATCGAAAAATGTACAGTAGCTCCTACAGGAACAGTCATATTGGAGGGCAAGTAGGAAAAAATTTTGCCAACCATAATCGCTTCATATTCGTTGTCTCCAATCTTGGTAATCCCCGGATTGTTGAACGGAGCAACCTGCTCGACCTTTTCTGGATCTACCTGAGTTTGGTGATGTCCTGGAGGAGCCGTTCCCATGGCAAAAGCTCCGATCCCCAGCACAGTAAGAAACACGACAATCATGGACAAGCCGAATGTTAGCCATATTTTTTCGTATTTGTGAAAATGCATTGTTAGTCCCCCTAAGTAATTGATGTGAGTTTCTCATGCTTCTGCTGATGCTAGTATCGATCCATCAACAGAGCGAACACTGCGCTCCAGATCAGAACAATGACCGCTCCAACCAGCAGAACAGAAACTAATGTTCCTCTGAGATTTCCGTTGGAGCCTTGCTTTTTCTCATCATGTCGGGCCATTCTTTTCTCCCTCCTCTTACCACTTCTTTGTCCTAAGACTACCACCCCGACTCCTTACAGGCTGTGATTTAAATCACAGAAAATCGCTCTATACAAGGCCGCTTCAATACCTGTCACAGATTTGCCTTATCCCCTAAACTTGATGTGACTTGTAACCGCGATGATTCTTCGGTGGTGACTTATGGCCTTTTAGTCTGTTATAATGAATGCAATTCAAATCTAACCCAATATAAGAAAGCGTTTTCAAAAACATTTCCCTAAACGCATGTTTCAGTGCTGGGCCATCCCATACGAAAGGAACATGATGAACTTGCCTTTACACCGTCCATCTATATGGGAACGACTTTCCTTCAAGAAGAAGCTGATGCTCTTCTCCCTGCTGTTCAGTCTGATTCCTGTTCTCCTGTTAGGCACTGCAGCCTCCATTCTGGCTTCCAAGAGCATCCAGACTGAAGTCAATGGCAAACACGATATCGCACTGCGCCAAATTGCGGATCAAGTTGATGCCGTCTTGAAACGGATGGAGTACTTGTCCATACAGATCGCAGGTGATGTAACGATAGAGAAATCTGTACGGCTCGGCATAACAATGGATGAACTGAACGCGCTCGAAGCTACCCTGGAAATGGTGGAGACCATTAGCAAGTACAAAAGCTATTCGGATGTCCTATTCCAGGTGTACCTGGTGTACAAACGTTATGACATTGTTTATTCCAACAAATTGGGGCTAGTGAAAACGTTTGACTTTCCATACAACGGTGTGCTCCAAGACCAGCCTGCTCTAACTACAGGAGCGCGTATTATTTCCTCCAACACTTATCCCGGCCAGAAAAATTTGCTCATAGTTCGGCCAATCGGACTTTCGGGCATGGACGGAACATTAGTGATGGAAGTGGATATGTCCAGCTTATACGCTTTATTGAAAGCCGTTAATCTAGGGAACAACAGCCGGGTTCTTGCTGTCAATAATGAAGGGCGAATCGTATTAAGCCAGAACGAGTCCGAGATCGGTACGCCGCTACCGAGGGCATTATCCAATAAGCTTCAATCCGCCAGAGAGCCTATTACCGATGTGCTGACTATGGAGGAACAATCCTTTCATCTGTCTTCCCATCGCTCGGCCTTCAACGACTGGTCTTATATTATCCTGACACCCAGAGCGAATTTGACTGTGAAGTCGCAACAAATCCGCAACCTTACTTGGCTCATTGCAGGAAGCCTGGCGCTTATATGGGCAATAATCGCCCTATTCGCTTCGCACCGTATGTATGTGCCCATCCAGACTCTGATGAAACGACTGCCGATGCTCCAGAAGCCCAGCTCCAACAGCTTGTCGGAATTGGATCATTTCATGCAGCATATGATGGAGACCAATGAAAGGCTTACGGATGAATTGCAGCAGAAGCAGCCCATGCTCAAAGAAAACCTGCTGCTGCAGCTTCTGAGAGGAGATATCAGTGAAGCCGACTTCACTGTGCAGAGCAAGCGCTACGGCATCTATTTGCCTGGACCCTTATTTATCGTGTGTGTCTTTGAGATCGACCAACTGGTCCATTTCAAGAAGAGCTATCCGGACAAGGACCGTTCCCTAATGATGTACTCCCTGTCCAGGCTGATCGGGGAGCAAGGCGAGACTCTTACACCTTGTATAACAGTCAGCCCCAAGCCCGGTCAGGTGGCGCTTATAATGTCCACTCCTAATTCGCATGAAGAGTTTCCGCGGATTGCTGAATCTGTATGCCACCAGG
>JARBUQ010000427.1 GCA_029239545.1 Paenibacillus sp. | reverse complement strand
TCGCTGCAGGGACACTCATTAACGTTTACAGCTACAGCATCACAGCTTACGGTTTCTGCAGACAGCTTAACGGTTAAACCGAACGAGTATGTTTATGTGAACATAGCATTAAGCAATCTAATCGATACTAATGCGCTTTATGGAGCAGAGGTTCATATTCAGTACAATGACAAGCTTAATTTCAATCCGGTTTCGGGTACAGATCCAGGCTACAACGACAATCAAATATTCAACAGCGGCTCCAGCGTGGCTAATTTGACACAATATCCGGCGAACGGTGATGATACCAAAGAGATCGTTTATACCATTTCCAAATATCCGTCTGCGGAAAATGGCACTAGCGGAATTGATGTGTCGGGGACAAAGCGTTTGATTCAGATTCCGTTGAAGGCCATTGCTTATTTCGGAGGCACAGGGACATCAGACGGACAGCTTCGTTTGGAAATTATGTTGGTCAATAAAGATGGGGACATCATATATGAATCGAGTATCCCCGTTATTGTGAATATCGTATTTGATGGAGGAGTATTACCTCCAGCCTAATCATTGCACGCAGCATCCAATCATAAATATTAGTTCATTAAAGGAGAACGAGATGAAACCACTGCGTAAACTTAGTATTCCAATACTTGCAGTATCGCTGCTTATGGGGAGCACGACGGCCTTGGCAGTCAATATCGATGAAGCAGCGCTAGGCATAGATAATCAATTACTGGGCAGCGTCTCCACGGTTGCCGGCAAGGGGGAGCTTGGAGAGTTGAACGGTCCGGCATCCTCAGCGTTATTCCGAAGCCCATGGAGTCTGGTAACAATGCCGGACGGATCTGTATTGGTAGCGGATTCCAAGAGCCATTTAATTCGCAAGATTAACAACAACGAAGTATCTGCTTATGCGGGCATTACTTTCAAGCAGGATGTCTATGGGAATCCGATAGGCGGATATGCTGATGGCAAGGCTGAGGCTTCCGTATTCGAGCAGCCTAAAGGAATGGCAGCAGACCAGCAGGGGAATTTGTACATAGCGGATACAGAGAACCATGCTGTTCGTAAGATTGATACGGCCGGAAGTGTAACGACAATAGCGGGTAACGGGGTACTTGGCAGCAAGGATGGGACCGGCAAGGAGGCCTCCTTCTATTCTCCTCAGGATGTTGCAATCGCTGCCGATGGTACGATCTATGTGGCAGATACTTTGAACAATGCCATACGCCGAATTTCACCAACCGGAGTCGTGACTACATTAAACGCCCTGTCCACCAGAGTTGTAGAAGTGGTGCCTGGTCAGGCGATTGCCAGCGGCGACTACAAGGACGGGGAGCTGAAGACGGCCTTGTTCAATGAACCGGCAGGTCTGGCGCTTGATGCCAAAGGTAATTTATTCGTGAGCGATACGGGCAACCAATTGATTCGATATATTGATCTTGCCGCGGGTCAAGTCACTACTGTGGCAGGACATGTGCCTGCGGAGCAAGCTGCTTTTTATGAAAAGAATGCTTTGTATGCTTCCGGGGATCTAATTGATGGTGACGCCAGCGTGGCTCAGTTCAATTTTCCAAAAGGGATTGCGGTAACAGCTCAAGGCGGACTTATAATCGCAGATAGCCTGAATCATTCTATTCGCTACTTGAAGGATCAGTATGTATCTACTCTTGCCGGGGATTTGGACGGACTAAGCGGTATCAAGGATGGCGCGGAACGGTCTTCCAGTCTGCAGAATCCTACAGACGTAGCTGTGGCAGCAGACGGCAGTGTATGGATAGCGGATTCTTATAACAATAAGCTCCGTAAGCTGTCCTTTTATGAGCTTCCTGCTGGAATACACAACGATGGTGTAGTTAAAGTAGTAAACGGAAGTCAGCGCATCACATTCGAATCTGAGCCTGAGAACTTGAATGGCCGGGTGTTGGTTCCCGTCAGGGCTGTAACTCAAGCGCTTGGGTACAGTGTTGAATACAACGAGAATACAACAACTGGTGAAAGAACGGTCCGACTCACTAAGGGTACAGTCACGGTTGAACTGACGATAGGCAAGCAGCAAATTAAACGTATTGTCCCGAATACCGCTGATGTCATCAAGGATATCGATGTTGCTCCTTATATTAATCATGATTTGACCTACGTTCCAATCCGTTTCTTCGCAGAAGAGTTAGGTCAAAATGTTCAATGGCATCAGGAAACACAAACCGTCATCATCCGATAATTGGTTCGAACCAAGCATTCACATACTTATAGCCGGCACAAGTGCTGGCTTCTTTTATGTCGTAACACGGTTAGTCAAAGGAGTGCAAGAGATGATAAAAAGGATCATCAGTTTAATAGTTAGCACTGCGATAGTCCTGAGTATTAGCTCATTACCGGTTATCGGTGCAGGCAAAGCGTCTGCCAAAGAGGCACGGGCTGCTATAGTATCGAGCGTAAGCGGCACTGTAATGGTTACCAAAGCGGGGGGATCCAACCAGTATCAGGCTTTTGAAGAGATGAGCCTGAATCAGGGGGATCACATTCGAACAGAATCAGGAGCGAGCCTCATTCTCACAATTGTTGATCAAGAGGATGAGGTTACGATTGGCGAGAATACCGAGATGTACATATCAAGTCTTGTTGAAGCAAGCGGCGGAGGTAAAAAGTCCAAGCTTAAGATATGGGCAGGCTCGATGTGGTTCAAGGTTAAGAAGCTAGTCAGCTCGGAAGATGAATTTGAGGTGGATACACCAACAGCAGTGATGGGGGTGCGCGGCTCCAACGGATTTATTGAATCCAGATTCGGGCAAATTTTTGCTATTATGGCATCTGGTGTGCTCCAGGCTTCCCCTAATACGGGCAGTGGAGAAGGTGGATCCTCCGCTTATGTTTATCCAGGGCAGCAGATCAAGCTTTCGGACGATGGAGCAGATCCTTCCATAGGTGTATTGCCTTTAGACATTGATGAGTTTATTGCCAAAGCTCCCAAGGAAGTCATTGAGAAATTAATTACAACGATTGAACAGATTCGCGAGGAAAATGAAGCCATGGTTGCTCAGATTGGAGATGGGACTAAAGTTATCGATCCGAAATCCGGACTTCTGTTGAATGATCAGGCTTCGCTTGCTGGCTTCGGCTCGAACCTTAACAATCTCGTGGCGAACGTAGCAAAATCGGCTTTGGAAGGAAATAAATTCAATGCTGACGAAATGAAGTCGATTATTGACAAAGTCAATCAGAGCTCATCAGGTGAAAAGATCGATCTGGATAACGTTAAACCGTTCGATAAAAGTATTGCCGCCAATCCTGATGTAGTAAAAGCGAAGGAAGCAGAGCTTGCTCGGTTAGAGAACGAGCGCAAGGCTAAGCTGGAAGAGAAGCGCAGGCTGGAAGAGGAAAAAACAAGGCAAAATGCGGCCTTGCTTGCACAGGTGGAAGAAGAAAAGAAAAAGAAGGATGAAGCGAACCGTCAAGCGGCCAAAGAGCAGAAGGAGCAGTCCGAGCTAGCTTACAAGAATAGCCTGTCGGACCAGGAGAAAGCCAAATTCGAGGCTGATAAGGAGAAAGGCAATAGCAGCACCGCGACGCCTGCTTCAACACCTTCACCAACTCCTTCGCCGACTCCGAATAACGGCAATGATGAGCCTGCTCCTAGTGTACCTATAATCGTTTATCCGACATCTGCAGATATAACGAATGCTGCAAGTGTCAGCATTCGGGTCAAAGGGACGGTTGGCAGCACGGTGAGGTTATGGAATTCTTCTCTGAAGCTGGACGAGAAGGTTGTCAATACTAGCGGGGAAGCTATTCTTGCAGCTGCATTGCCTAACAATGGTGTCTATCAGTTGCAAGTTGATGCAATGAACGGCGGAGGTACAAGCAGCAAAGCCCATGTACCTGTAATTACAATTGACCGTCTTGCACCCATTCCACCTACACTGACAGCACCGGACTATTGGAATGCAGTCACTTATTTGAATCCGCTTATTCAAGTGGAAGCAGAGGTGGGGACGATCCTAAATGCCTACAAGGGGACGGATACAACGCCATTCTATACCTCACAGCGAACAACATCCATAACATCCACCATCCCTGTTAGCTTGACCGTGGACGGTTTGTATGCATTCCGAGTGACAGCTACAGATGCCGCTGGGAACACCAGTGCACCAACTGCTAAAAATATTTACTTAGACAAGACGCCGCCACAAGGAACTGTCTCCATAAAAGGAGCCGCAGGCGGGACAGTAACGACGAATACAGTAGCGCTTGACCTTGTGCTTACCAGCAATGATCAGGCATCTTCCATCCAGATGAGCTTCTCCAATTCCGGAGGGGAGGAAACTTACAGCACATGGGAACCGTTCAGCAGCACCAAGCTGAATTACCAGCTTGCGAATGGATTGGGAAGCAAGTCGGTATACATGAGGTTAAAGGATGCAGCGGGCAACGTATCTGCAACGAGCGTGAATGTTGTGGTGACCTCTCGGGTAATAATTAATGACGGAGCATCAACTACCTTTTCTAGAAATATAACGCTTCATCTAACGCCTCCTGTGGGTGCGGTTGATATGGCGATATCCGAAGATGGCAGTTTCCCTTCTGAGAATTGGGTGGCAGTCTCGACAACAGCAAGCG
>JARBUQ010000426.1 GCA_029239545.1 Paenibacillus sp. | reverse complement strand
TGCGAAAAATCATACAGAATGAGCGGCGTCCCCATCGAATCCGTCGATTCTGTTCGAAATTTCATACACAAAACGCGATTTGCACCCAGATTCCGTAAATGTATCTGAAAAATCATCTATATTCTCTGCTGTTGTCCATTCATGTCAAAACGGTCCCGGAGTTCGTTAGAACGCCCAATCGCTCTTTTGGGGGCGAATTAGGCTTGTGGGGTTCGTTGACAGGATGTCCAAGTGGAGAGTAACCCTTCCAGACAAGTACTGAGACAGTATGGAATTTGAGCATCTCCCGCCGATTGGGACCTCCTAAGCAGTAACCTTTTTTGCAGCTAATTCACGCCACCCCGACAAGGAACCCAACTTGGGAGAGTTCCCTTCGGTACTCCTCCTGAATCTTATACTTTCTAAAAAGACAAACTAAAAAAGCCCCGCTTTATTAAAATAAACGGAGCTTCCTATTCATGCTTATTCATCATAATTTCACTTCCTGATTACTTCCCATCAGCCGACTCTTTGGCTTCCTTCTCATTGCAGCGATGACATATTCCCTGGAAATCCAGCCTGTGATCATGCACCTTAAAGTTGTATTCCACAGCCAGTCTTTCTTCCAAAGGAGTCAGCCAATCTTCCATAATCTCATCCACCGCTCCGCATTTCACACAGATCAAGTGATGATGATGATGATAGGCGCTGTCACTTCGCAGGTCATATCTAGCAACCCCGTCTCCGAAGTTCATCTTTTCCACAACGTGAAGCTCGCTTAACAATTCCAACGTGCGGTATACCGTCGCGAGTCCAATTTCGGGAGCCTTGTCCTTAACGAGCATGAACACATCTTCCGCGCTGAGATGATCCTCTTCGTTCTCAAGCAGGACGCGAACGGTCGCTTCGCGCTGGGGTGTCAGCTTATAGCCCTGCGATTGCAGCTGCTGCTTGATCTTGTCGATTCGTGCTTCCATACCCTTCCCCCTTAGAGCATTGTCGCCGTTTGCGCGCATGTAACCATTATAGGGGGATTTAAGCTATTCCGCAAGAGCGCTGAGCATCGGCGTTACCCATTGCATGAGTACCGGCGACAAATAAGCTTCAAATAAAGAGACCCCGAACATCAAAGCGATCATCGTCAGTGTAATCGAAGAGAAGCGAATAAACGGCGGAGACAGCGCTCCCTTCTTTTGCAGAAACCGATTCTTGATCAAATACAGCGAGAACGCAATCGCCGAAACACTGCTTATCATAATAACTGGAATAATAATTAAATTTTGCGGGGCTACCGATACGAGAGCGAAGAGCATGCCTTTCCAGGACATTTCCCCAACGAGCACTCCGACTGAGAAGCCGACTAACACTCCTTTTAGAAAATCGAGCAAAAAAATAAAAGGCAGCCCCACAATGGACAAACCAAGCAGCCAGATGAGCAGCACCCATTTCAAATGCATAAAAAAAGCCAGCTTGAAGGAAGCTTTGCCGCCGAGGTCTGTCCCTTGATCAACCATTTGTACAAAGCTGCTCAGATGGCGGCCCAGCTCCTGCTTCTGATCCGTAGACAAGGCATTCACCATAAGCGCACCAAACACAACACCCATAACCAGCAAGACGGAAACGAATACGTAAAGCGATAAATGTTCCTTCAGATCAGAGCGCATCCTATTGTTCCAGCTCATATTCTTAGTTTCCCCCTTAGACCTTGCATAGCAAAGTCACTTCATAGCGAAGCTCCATATACTCGTCCAACAGCTCTCTTGTTCATGTATATGAAACTAGCGGGAATACTATGACTATTGAAACTAGCACAAGAAGAACGCCTTGCGGCGGCATAAGTGGACAGACATTCCACTATTCTGGTCGCCTCCGGGTTATCCCAAGTCAATCCTATTTGAACAGAATAGATGCGCGTCTATTCTCTCATCACTTTGCCATAACGCCCGCCGCCTCCGGCATCAATCAACACTTGTCCATTACGCGCTTGCAATATGAATCGGGCAATTTCAGCGCCTACCGCTTCCGTCAACTCAAACTCCGATACCTTGTGCAAGATGTTCATTTCCGTGCCAAAACGATCGAGCAGCTGCTCCAGCTTGCGTTTGCCAAGACCCGGTATAAAAGCAAGGGGCACCTGATAGTGATAAGGCGGGCGTGTTGCCTTTACTTCCGGTGTGTCGCGGTCCGCAAGGTCCAGAATTCGGTCGAACACTCCGCGCACGAATTTCGTATGGCCGCAATAGGGACAGGGCTGTCCCAGCTGATGCCGCTCCGGAAGTACTGTTTCGCAGGAAGCGCAATAGGTGCGATGATATTTTCCAAGATGCGGATTTAATCCATAATTGGCAGCAATGCCCCGCCCCTCATAACCCGCCAAAGCATAGGCAAGCTCCTTGAAGGTCGGACGCTCCATGCGCATTTGATTATATTCCCGGCCGATCTTGGGTAAGGAATGGGCATCGGAATTCGTAACGAATGAGACGGAATCCAGCTCGGATATATAACTGGCCATCTCGGTGTCAGAACTAAGCCCAAGCTCCACAGCTGCTATCTGCGACATATCGAGCATATCGGACATTCTGCGGACAGCACTGCCGTAGACACTTTTATAGGGTGTGAAAATATGTGCGGGAATGAGGATTCCCCCTCGGTCGATAACCTCCTGCTGCAGCTCGCGCGCAGTGACGTACAAACGTTGAGAGCTCAGCTCGACATTTCGCATGTATCGCCGAAGCCATATCGTAAATTGCTGCATATCGCTTAAGACCGGCAAATAAGCCAATAAATGAGCAGCCCCGCAGCCCGCATCCTTCACTTCAATTTCGCTTCCGAGCAGCACCGTCGTCTGACGGTAACGGATGCCGCCTCCCGCAGCTTCTTCCATTTCCCCCTTATGGAGATAGTCCATAATCTCTTGCTGCACAAGCGGAGAATGGCAATCAATGATGCCTACGACGTCAATGCCTTTACGCTCTGCCGCTTCCCTCGCTATATTGTAGAAGGTCAGGTCCTTGCTGCCGCTGATCTTGACGGGACTTCCTTTCTCGGTACGGCCAATGTGGATATGCAGATCGACCATGTAACTCGTGAGCTCAGGAGAAGCTTGCGCGTGATTGCTGGTCTTGGAATGCTCTTCCATATCAGATTCGCCCTGTCAGCTTGTACAATTCCCAGGCATATACCGCCGTTATTGTTTTGGCATCACGAATACGCCCGTCTGCGATGAATTGTTTGGCCTCTTCTTGGGTAATAGATTGTATATCCAGAAATTCGTCCTCATCGGGACGCAGTTCACCTGGGGTCAGTTGTTCGGCCAGGAACAGATGCAGAATCTCATCAGCAAAGCCTGGAGAAGTGTAAAAGGAACAAACAGGACGTAACGAGCCGGCGCTAAACCCTGTTTCCTCCTCTAATTCACGCCGCGCTGCATCGATAGGAGCTTCTCCTTCATCAAGCTTGCCTGCCGGAATTTCTACCAGGCTTCTTTCAAGGGGTTTGCGGAACTGTTCCACAACGATCATCCGATCTTCGTGAAGAGCTATAACAGCAACAGCGCCCGGGTGTTTAATAATTTCACGGGTAGCGGTTTTCCCGTTCGGAAGCTCTACGGTATCGACCTGAAGCGAAATGATTTTGCCTTTAAAAATTGGCTCTGACTTTATCGTGACTTCTTGGAATTTGTTATTCAAGGTTATCATCTCCGTATTTGGTTTGGTCAAGCTGCAAGCATAACTTGTCTTACTCGCGCATACGATGTCATTATATCAGACTTTGCAAGTAATGGAGGAGGAACTGAGAATGAAATCGATTTTATCGCAGGGACAGCTTCGCATTGTAGGTAAAGGTTGGGAAGTTCAGCAGTATTTGCACAAATTGACCTATGAGCTGGATGGTGGCCATGTTGCCCTTACCTCTTTGGTATCCAGCCTCACAGGTTATATCGAGCGCGGAGGGCTGCAAAGCGGATTGAATCGCAGTCAGCGTTAATGGTGAATGCTGCGGAGACGAAGGGATTGTTGCCTCACTGTGTGACAGCCGCAGAATGGATTATGCTAACCGGTCAGTCGCGTAAGAAGGGAAGTATTTCACAGTTCAACTTAGTGTGCCGGCATACTGTGCCGCAGCGCACACGCCTGACCAGAACAAAGGATCCTCGCCGTATGATCGACTCATAGTAGTGATGGGGATCGGATAGGCTGCCATACGTTCGCAGATCATGGCGGGGTCTACCCCGTCTACATATATAAAGATGTGTTTGCCCGCTAAATCGTATTCTGCGATTTGGCTTTCTATGCGTTCCCGCGCAGCAGCTGGCATATTCGCGGGAAACGCAACCGTGACAGGCACGAGGCATAAGTCGCTGAGTGCCGTAAGGGTGTGGCTGCTCAGTCCGCGATGCCGCTCTCGCGCATCCGCGAAGCTGATGCGCGGCATAAGGACTGGCCGGCCGCCGAGCAGCAGCGCGGCGTGTACGAGCTCTGCCGTCTCCGTGGCCGTATGGCCGAGACGGGTGCCTGTGCCGACGATGCCGGGGCCCATCGTCGCGATTGTGATGTCTGCCCGGTGCACGTGCCGGGCAGCAAGCAGCGCCGTGAACTTGTTCACGGCTTCGAGGCTGCCGCCGTAGGCG
>JARBUQ010000425.1 GCA_029239545.1 Paenibacillus sp. | reverse complement strand
TTGAAAATAATCCATATCATCGCTTATGCCTTTCCTTGCGCGCGCTTCCCCGAATACAAACACTTCGGCGTGTCCCCAGAACAGCCTTCTCGATAGCTTTGCCTGCAGGTGGGACATAGCATCGGCAACTGTCGTTCCAGATGCGGAGTGAACCATGGTTGACTTGCTACCGCTCTGGCTTTTTCCCGAGCTTGATAGTTCTTGAGCGCCTCCAGTAGAACGAGGAATAAATATTTGAATGGACAGCTCAACCCGATCATTGTCCAACTGATCGATAGCAGTTGCCATCACTATAGCCAAATCATTCACTTCTTTTCGATCCCAGCATCCGGTAGAGGTTAACAACGTAAGCAGAACGGAGCATGCAAGTATCTTTCTCATCAAGTGTTCTCCTGAGGAGGACCCGGCCTCATATGTTTCGCTTGCCTGCGCTTGTTGCGACCGCCTAAAGCTTGTGGCCGTTGATCAAGCATCCATAGCGGAGCTCGCATTAGAACGTCCTTCAGGTCCTGCCCATGGGTTGGTGCAAGGGAGGACAAGTAAGGAACACCGAAAGAGCGCAGTGCGCTAAGGTGCACGACCAAGGCGATAACACCGAGGACCAGGCCTAATAAGCCGAGGTTTCCAGCTAACAGCATAATGGGAAACCTCAGCATCCGAATGCTGATTCCAAACGTATAGTGTGGAATCATGAAGGAGGCAATCCCTGTGATGGCAACGACCATTACCATCGGAGCGGATACCAGACCCGCTGAGGTCGCCGCTTGCCCAATAACAAGAGCACCCACGATACTGACTGCTGCGCCTACCTGCTTCGGGAGCCTGACTCCAGCTTCACGCAACGCTTCGAACATGATCTCCATCATGAATGCCTCGATCACAGCGGGAAATGGGATTTCTTCTCTTGACTTTGCTATGCTGAGCAAGAGAGTGCTGGGAATCATTTCCTGATGATAAGTCAATATAGCTACATAGGCAGAGGGGATCAGTAAGGCTATCATAACGAATATATAACGAAGATAGCGGATTACAGTTCCTACCCAGAACCGCTGGTAATAATCCTCCGGTGTTTGCAACAAAGAGAAAATCGTGATTGGAGCAATTAGGGCAAATGGTGTACCATTCGTCATGATGACTACTCGGCCCTCTAACAATCCCGAAGCAGATGTATCCGGACGTTCAGTAGAGATGATTTGAGGAAAGGGGGAATAGGGATTATCCTCAATTAATTCTTCTATATTTCCGCTCTCCAACACACCGTCAATATCGATTCTGTAGATCCGGCGTTCCACTTCTTCAACCAGCTTTTCTTCAGCTATCCCTTCGATGAATAACAGAGCCACAGTAGTCTTCGTATATCGCCCGATTTCGACCTTCTTCACCTTCAACATAGGAGAACGAATTCTTCTGCGAATCATGGATAGATTAGTGCCTATCGTCTCAGTAAAGCCTTCACGCGGCCCCCGGATTACGGATTCCGCCACAGGCTCATCGATGCCGCGCTTCTCCCAACAAGCTAATCCAAGCGCCAGAGCTGTATGGCTGCCATCCATAATCAGAACCGGATTGCCGGATGAAACTTGATCAATGAGCTTGGAGAAATGGCATACCTCTTCCATATTGGATATAGGAATAGCGGCTTTTAAGGATTGCATGCTCAATTCCTGGTCGCTCGCACCTCGGTGCCTGACAAGCGGTTCAATCAATTGCTGGTCAATGAGCAATTCATTGGAAAGATCCTCTATGTAGACAACCGCAGCTTGAACGGTCTCCGCGATCATGAACTCATGGATGACAACGTCAGCGCAATGATTATAAATAGTGCTGAGTGCGTCCATATTGTCTGCATAATTAGTAGATAGGAGAACATCTTGTTCCTGTTCATTTGTTGTCATAGATGTGATAATCCCCCCTAATAAGTGATGCTGCTTAGAACATACAGGTATATTTCCCCATAATCCTCCTTACCATGCAATATCCTGCTACGGGGGAAGGCTTCACTGACATCTGGAAGGTTAGGACAAGTGCTTTTGCGGGACAACCAGCGGCTGAAGTGGATAGACAATCCGCTGATAGGAACGAAACCTGTCAAGTAACGCGTCCATTCCTGATAGCCGGGCAGCCTTATTCGCTTTGTAAGCCTTCACTTGTTGGCAGACTTGCTGAAGATTTACGGCAGATTTACGGCAGATTTACGGCAGACTTACGGCAGACTTACGGCAGACTTACGGCAGACTTACGGCAGAATCTACATTGCCTGCACGGTAACGAACTCAGGAAACGTTTTTCGTCAAGAAATTTCGTTCACGGGGGTGTAACGAATCGTAGCGGCCTTATTGGCCCCCCAATCGTCTCAATTCTCTCGTTTGGTGAGGAATAAGGCCGCTGGAATTCGTTAGAACGTCCAACCGCTCTTTTGAGGTCCGATAAGACCTGCTGGGTTCGTTAGCGGGCTGTCCCATCGGATTCATGACTTACCACTAATGTGCTGCAATCGCCGAAAGTAAGATTTCACGGACACACATTCTCTATGTGCTGGAGAATCTAATTATTATCTGTTTTTTTACCCGAGGGACGGAATATGTGGCCCCCAATGACGATTTTCCCTTCTCGGCTCCATAACCGATCTCCTATCCGCCGAACGATGCCACAAAAATCCCACTTTTATCCATTTTGGCAAAACTTATCTAGCATATAAACAAGAAAAACCTTACAGGAAGTCTGAAATTCACCAGTTAGGTCCTTATAAGCTTTACGAGCCCGAATGTCACCGATTGTGCATGTACCCCTGTATTAGTAAGGCAAACTTCTCTATTAGCAAAGTAAACCTTGCTTAATTCTATGAATTCGCAGCTATACGTCGTAGTAGTTAACTCAACTGACTCTATTAACAAAGCTGGCTTAACAAATAGTTAAAGATGGGTTTACTATTTTTGTTTCCTGCTTGTTGTGCTTGGAATTAATGGGGCGCTTGGGCTGGGCAAGGTCTGTTAGCTGGGTGGGGCAAATTTAGCACGGGTTTCCTTCTTATTTTGTACGGTTGGCTGGGTGAGGTGGTTTTAGCACGGGTTTTTCTGTTTATTTTGTTCGCTCGGCTGGGTGAGGTGGTTTTAGCACGGGTTTTCCTGCTTATTTTGTCCGGTTGGCGGATGGGGCCAGTTTAGCACGGGTTTTCCTGCTTATTTTGTCCGGTTGGCTGGATGGGGCCAGTTTAGCACGGGTTTTTCGGCTTATTTTGTTCGCTCGGCTGGGTGGGTGTCTTCCCCCAAAAAAACGACACCTCCCTAATCGAAGGTGCCTGTCCTTTTCATTGTCAATGCCGGATGCTTAATCGGAATGGCGGTCATCCAACTGATCCAAATTACTCAAATATTCGTTCTCCGGGCCTTCACCAGCAGGATTGTTGTTCTTAATCTGGCTAAGGCGTCCGTTCCGATGCTCTCCGATGTCGTTAGCAGGCGGGTTCTGCGAGTCGTTCTCCGGATCGTGCTTGCTGTTGTTGTACTTGTTAGACATTGTACACACCCTCACTTTGATCATTTTCTAACGAACAGAAGGTAGTATACGACAAGTAAAAGCCGGATATACACTGAATCATATCGGTTGAAGCACGACGGTCTCTCTCGATTCCAGCTGATCAATCATCTCGAACCACGCTTCCGGCTTATGCTCCAGAATCGCATAATACGTTCGCAGAAATTCACTTACAAGTCCGGAAGGCAACTCAGTCAGGTTCTCTTCGTATGCCAAGAAGCACAGGTCGAGCTCGTGAACGCCTTCCCCGTCCTGCTGCCAGGATGGATGAACATACGTGAAGTCCAATTTACGATAACCGAGATGCGCCAACACTTCTCTTCTAACGAACGGATTCATCGGTTTGATGCCTCCGAAGCTATGGTTTTCCATTAAATAGGGATTATAAATTTCAGCAAACATGCCAATGACGGAGCTGCCGCTCTCCTTAACGATCCGAAACAAATCCTGCTGCCGATTACGAGCCAGAAACGGTCCAATCCCGAGCCCTTCCCGGCCGATAATGGTGAAATCAGTCATCGCTACACGCATATTCGGGTAGAAGCGGTACTCGGTCGCCCCTACTACCTCTCCTTCATGAACGGCTGCAAATACCCGTATGCTTGCATCCTGCAACGGTCCCGCCCAAGCACTCGCTTCCAGTACCTCCTCTGCGGGGAATACTTCTCCCATTAAACGATGCATCGCAGTGAAATTAGGATCGTCAATGCTAGTAATCTGTACATAATCCATTCCTATGTCCCTCTTTTCTATCCTTGGGTTACTTCCCGATATGTGCGATTATAGCAGTGCTTGCGATCAAGTCAAGTCCTTATTGTAAGAGACGCTTTTTAATAAATATTTATATTCAGGGGGTCGCAAATAAAAAGCTGTCATGTATCCATGCCGATTGTCGTTCAGGAATGAATATTAAGGCTCCGTTTGAACATCAGGGGGAGCAGTGAAGGAAACGAAACAAGTAGTTAAGCAAAGTAAACAAATGTGTAGGCCGCCAAGGGTTAAGAGCCAGATAGTGAGTCAAACAAAACAAATAGCAAAGTTGACTTCCGAATTAGTTCAGATTGCCTTATAAATCACGGG
>JARBUQ010000424.1 GCA_029239545.1 Paenibacillus sp. | reverse complement strand
CAAATTCGTCAGCCAATCGCCTAACGGCCCGGAAGATGTTGCGGTGCGGTTCGCCTTGATTCTCACGACGATGGGCTGTCATCAAGATCAGTCTCTTACCCTCAGCCCACTCCAGCACCGGGTGGGAGTAGCTTTCTTGTATGGCATACTTGGCAACATCCGTTACAGTGTTTCCTGTAACATAGATGGCTTCATCTCGTTTGTTCTCGGTTCTCAGGTTGTCCGCTGACCAGTCAGTAGGGGCAAAATGCAAATCGGCCAACACGCCGGTCAATTGGCGGTTCATCTCTTCGGGATACGGAGAATATTTATTCCACGTGCGCAGACCCGCTTCTACATGGCCAACCGCTATTTGTTGAAGAAATGCTGCATAGCTGGCCACAAAGGAAGTTAATGTGTCTCCATGCACGAGAATGAGATCCGGCTTTGCTTCAATAAAAACGGGCTCCAGCCCCTGCAGTACGCGAATGGTAACCTCGTTCAGCGTCTGTCCTGCTTTCATTACATCCAGATCATAGTCTGGCTTGATCTTGAATATTTCCAGAACCTGATCGAGCATCTCCCGATGTTGAGCAGTTACACAAACGAGCGATTCAATATGCTCAGGGTGCTTCTCCAGCTCGAGAATAAGCGGGGCCATCTTGATTGCTTCAGGCCTTGTTCCAAAAATCGTCATAATTTTAAGAGGTTTCATAGCTTCATAGCTCCTTTATCCGCAAGTTGCAGGTTCCCTTTATTTCGTGCCGAAGAGTCTGTCACCAGCATCGCCAAGACCTGGCACAATATAACCATGGTCGTTCAAATACTCATCGATTGCAGCCACATAGATGTCCACGTCCGGATGAGCTTGCTGTACGGCCGCTATCCCTTCGGGCGCAGCAATTAAACACATCAGTTTAATCTGATTGCACTGGCGACTCTTTAACGCTTCTATGGCCGCTATTGCGGAACCGCCGGTAGCAAGCATAGGATCAATGACGATTAATTCCCGCTCTTCCACATCAACTGGAAGCTTGACGTAATATTCGACAGGCTGTAAGGTTTCCGGGTCACGATATAGACCTACATGTCCAACCTTGGCTGCGGGAATCAGCTTCAGAATTCCATCCACCATGCCCAGTCCTGCACGCAGGATCGGAATGAGGCCAAGCATTCTGCCCGAGATAATTCGGCAATCCGCGATGCTTACCGGGGTTCTTACTTCCACACGCTCGAGGGGGATATCCCTTGTTATTTCGTAAGCCATGAGCGTGGCTACTTCGTCCACTAATTCGCGAAAATCTTTGGTTGTCGTGTTCTCATCACGTATGTATGTGAGCTTGTGTTGGATCAACGGGTGGTCACATACGAAAACTTTGCTCATGAGGATCCTCCTAAAAAACTTTGCTTTAGGCACAGCCCATTCTAAAATCAAGCAAATACCGTCCTATTATAGCATTGTATTTTATGCGTTGCACGATACATTTACACTCCGCTGCTTCCACAAAAAGAAAGAGGGCAGTGTTAGCTGCCCTCTGGTATTGCGGCGGTATTAGTAGGCAAGGTTCTCATACATCGGGAATCGGCTGGTCAATTGCTTCACCAATCCGCGTGCTTCATTAAGAATAGCCTCGTCCTTCGGATTCTTAAGTGTCATACCCACGATCTTGGCGATTTCTTTCATCGCTTCCGCATCCATGCCACGGCTAGTCGCGGCAGGTGTACCGATGCGCACTCCACTTGTAACGAATGGGCTAGTAGGATCGAACGGGATCGCGTTCTTGTTCACGGTAACGCCCACTTCATCCAATACATGCTCAGCATCTTTACCGCTGATGTTGATGTTGCGCAGATCGATCATCATCAAGTGATTGTCCGTGCCGCCAGATACGATATTCAGCCCTTCTGCAGCCAACGCCTCAGCCAAAACTTGAGCATTGCTTACAACATTGCGGCTATAAACAGTGAATTCTGGTCGAAGAGCTTCTCCGAGTGCTACAGCCTTAGCTGCGATAACATGCATTAGCGGTCCGCCCTGTGTGCCCGGGAATACGGCTTTATCAATAGCTTGCGCCCATGACTTGCGGCAAAGGATCATACCGCCGCGAGGTCCGCGAAGGGTTTTGTGTGTAGTTGTTGTAACGAAATGTGCGTGTGGTACCGGGCTTGGATGCAGGCCTGCAGCAACCAAACCGGCGATATGCGCCATATCAACCATGAATAGGGCACCTACATCGTTCGCAATTTGACCCAGTGCAGCAAAATCAATGATGCGGGGATACGCGCTTGCGCCGGCTACGATCATTCTTGGCTTATGCTTGAAAGCAAGCTTGCGAACTTCGTCGTAATCAATGCGGAAATCCTTCTCATTAACACCGTAAGCTACGAAGTTATAGAGCAAGCCTGAAGCGTTAACCGGGCTTCCGTGAGTCAAATGTCCGCCGTGAGCCAAATTCATACCAAGGACCGTGTCCCCTGGGTTAAGAGCAGCCAGATAAACCGCCAAGTTCGCTTGTGCTCCAGAGTGAGGCTGTACGTTAGCATGCTCAGCGCCGAATAATTCCTTCGCGCGATCACGGGCAATCGTCTCAACGATATCCACGTATTCACAGCCGCCGTAATAACGCTTGCCTGGGTAACCTTCTGCGTATTTGTTCGTCAATACAGTGCCCATGGCCTCCATAACCGCTTCACTGACGAAATTCTCGGATGCGATCAGCTCGATTTTGTCCTGTTGTCGGCCACGCTCCAATTGAATAGCTTCCAAAATTTTCGGATCGGATTTACGTAAGTTGTCCATTTAATAATTCCTCCCATAATGTTTAGTATGAATGTATAATTAAGCTTCTTGTTCTACTGTATAGACCGCTCTGACGCCGCCAATCAGCTTGGGACGAGTATAGGCCATCGTCACATGCGCCTGTCCAATGGTACGGATCGAGGGACGTACGGGGACGGCTACACGCCGAAGGTGCATGCCTATGAACGTATCTCCGATGTCAATGCCTGCATGTGCTTGAATCGATTCGACAAGGCAAGCCTGAGCAAGATGCCGGTAGGCATAGGTCGCCATAGAGCCACCAGCCTTCCGCACCGGTATGACCGTCACTTCTTCAAGCACAGGTTGTGCATGAAGCAGCTCGCGTTCAATCACAAGTGCCCGATTCAGATGCTCACAGCATTGGTAGGCAGGTTGAAACCCAACCTCTGCTCGAACATTGTCCACGCCCCGAAAGATAGCCTCAGCCACGTCCTCGGTCCCTGCTGTTCCAATATGTCGGCCCAGCACTTCACTTGTGCTCGTTCCTATGACCACAATCTGTCCAGCCCGGATACCGCCCGCCTGAATGAGCTCGCGCAGAATCTGCTCCACTTGCTGTGTAATCATCATAACGGCATCAGGACCAGGGGAATTCGCAGAATGCATCGTATTTTCGATCTCCTGTGACATATGTCCGCACTCCTATCCTTGGGCAAAACGGTCTTCCAGTGCTTTGATTTTCTGAATTCGGTTTACATGTCGAGGTCCTTCGGAGAACGCTGTTCCCAGCCATACTTTTATGATTTCAAGAGCCACACCAGGACCGATTACCCGCTCCCCCATCGCTAATACGTTGGAATCATTATGCTCCCTTGTAGCTTTGGCAGAAAATAAGTCATGTACGAGCGCACAACGAATGCCCGTCACCTTATTAGCGGCAATCGTCATCCCAATCCCTGTACCGCAAATAAGAATGCCTCGGTCTGCTGTGCCTGCTACGACTTGTTCACATACAGGTAAAGCATAGTCAGGGTAGTCGATGGAATCTGCACAATGGCAGCCAAAATCCTCGACTTCATGCCCTTCCTTCTTCAGGAATTCAATCACTTCGTCTTTTAACCGGAATCCCGCATGGTCGGCTCCAATCGCGATTTTCATAGGACTCGTGTCTCCTCCACTCTTTGCTTAAGCAAAGTTACTTAGTACGCACTGCCTGGGACGCTCTTCCTAGTATAACCGAAACAGCAATGAAGATGAAAAAAAGAGCACGCCGACCGTCCGAAAACGTTCGTTGCTCTTTGCCCAGGCGACCGGCCGTATGTCTCGATGCTCCATTGGGGTTATCCCCGCTTGTCGCCAGTTACACCGAGTCCTGCTTCTTGTAATTATCATACCGCATTCGTGAAACGGTGTAAAGAGACTGCTATCCAATTCGGAGCTAAAAAACCTCCTACGTGAACACCCTTGTGAATTACGGTTGCCACAGGAAAGACTCCCCTGTAAGATTATTCATATTCAAACGTTTTCAAAACTATTGCCAATAGGATCGTAGGGGGCTACGACTGATGAAGGTGCCGAGAAAAGTATCGTACAGAAAAAAAGTTATAGCTTTCGCTCTTCTGATGAGTATCGTCCCTGTAGTTCTACTCGGATTCATCTCCTCTTACTTATTCTCTGAATCCCTGCAAGAAGAAGTGGATCAGCATCAACAGAGCATCCTCAAGCATTTTGAAGCACAGTTGAATACGTATCTGGCACGGATCGACCAAATTTCATTATCTTTGGCTGCTAATCCCATCGTCCAGAAATCAGCTGAAGTTGGCGTATCCATGGAAACGCTTGAGAGCTCCCTGCAATTGATCGAGACCCTGAGGAATTTG
>JARBUQ010000423.1 GCA_029239545.1 Paenibacillus sp. | reverse complement strand
GACCCTCTTTATGCTGAATAGATAGTTCTGCTATTTCCTTGTCCCCGAGTAATACGTTGTGAATGCCTTCACTCCATGGACCAGATTGCTCCAAAAGGCTTTTAAACTCATCGAATGAGTACCCAAGCTTTTTGGAAAGCGCTGCGTTTGCTTGGACTAGCTTATGCTTTGTATCAAAAATGAGAGTAATGTCTGGGTGTTGGTCAAACAGGGACAAATAAAATGCTGCAGAAATATCCATACTTCACCTCGTTGTTATCGGTAATCCTTTAGACATAATATCACAAAGGTTATGCCTTGTAGCGGTTAAGTAATAAACTTTAAGAGATACGAATGTTTGAACTTCTGCTTAATGTGGTTATACATGGTTATAACATTACGGAGGAGATGAGAAAATGGCTGATAAAGGGCTGAGCGATAAAATAAAAGGCAGTGTTACTGAGTTGAAGGGTGAAATCAAAGACCAGATCGGCAATGCCACCGATAACAAATCTCTTCAAGCAGAAGGGAAAATGGATAAGCTCAAAGGTGCAGCACAGAAGAAGATTGGCGAGCTGAAGGATAAGTGAGACTAGTCCTTCCGGCTTCGTCCACCACAAGGGCGTTCGTTGCTTTTTCCTCCACAGAGGGTGAAAGCCGGCGCTCTTTTCTAACTAGCGGAGTGTGAATAAAATATATGAATGGAGGAGTCCATATGTTAAAAGTAGGGGATCAAGCACCAGGCTTCGTCGGCAACAGCACCAAAGGGATGATTAATACCGAGAATTATAAAGGCGAGAAATTAATGGTCTTAATATTTTATCCGAAGGATGGATCTCCGATCTGCACGGACCAATTGAATGCGGTGGAGACGGCGCTGCCTGAATACGAGAGCGTGGATGCGAAAGTGTTCGCTGTGAATCCGGCTGATCTGGATGAGCATCGGGCTTTTGCAGAGAAGAATCAGTATTCGTTCCCGCTCATCACCGATTATGACGGCCGTATACAGGAGAAGTATGAAGTGGATAAAGGGCTGCTCAAGCTGTTCGCGGATCAGAAGCGAGTCGTTTATATTGTGGATCGGGACGGCAGCATCGTGTACGCAAAGACGGGTAATCGTCCAACGGAAGAACTGTTGGAAGCGATTCGAGCGCAGAGCCAATTGTCATTATAAAAAGGCTTGAGGGAGAAAGACGATGTTACCGATAACAATAGCAGAAGCCTCCTGTGGGATGGAGTGGAGTTGAGGAGCACTCCGACGCATCCCGACAGGCGGTTTCTTTGTTTTTATGGGGAGAGGTTCTCATCCCCTTAGCTCGGTCAGGGCTCCTGCCCAGGGGGAATCTCCGCTGGAGTATCGGGCCCAATCTCGGGCTGTGTCGGTTGAGGCTGAATCTCCGGTATCGGTTTGGGGATAATATCCGGGCTCGGCACCTCTGGCTTGATCTCGGGCGGAGCGGGTGGAGTAATCTCTGGCTTCTGCTCGGGATTAATCTGTGGAATCTCCGGCGGTATAGGCTTGTTCTCGTTGTAATCCATCTTATCAACTCTCCTCTCTTATTATAGTGTGTACCCAAAAAGTCGTGGATAGACACAGGCTATGCCAATGGGTGTGAATGGACCTACTGTCAT
The DNA here is from genome assembly GCA_029239545.1 of Paenibacillus sp. GTDB lineage: Bacteria > Bacillota > Bacilli > Paenibacillales > NBRC-103111 > Paenibacillus_AA. Next base: position 3,012 of record JARBUQ010000423.1, on the reverse strand, counting down.
GCTGGCTGCTTATAGCAAACATGGGGCTTGTGACTCATTATGATGTGAATAGCTTGACATCAGAAGTGATTGTGTCATAATGACAATATCAAATCCGATTAACAGTTTGAAGGATAACGACAGATCCAAGGGTGATGATGCCATGAGCAATCCAACTGAGAATGAATCGATCTATGCGACAAGCGCAGAGAATGCGGAGAACTATTCAACAAGCCGATATAGGACTCCTGACGGAGCACCAGCGGATATTGTTATTTTTACCATTACCTCTACAGAGCGGAATACCACCAAGAAATCCCTGCCGCTGCGTGAGCTTCAAGTGCTGCTGATTCAGAGGAAGCAGTGGCCCTTCGAGGGGCAATGGGCATTGCCCGGAGGTTTCTCGAAGGAGACCGAGACCATAACGGAGAGCGCCAAACGCGAATTGATGGAGGAGACGGGCGTAAGCGATGTGCACATTGAATACTTCAATGCTTACAGCACACCAGAGCGGGATCCGCGAGGCTGGATCATCTCTCATGCATACTTCGCTCTCGTCAATGAGAAGCTTCTGGCCAATCGCAGAGCGGCAGATGATGCAGCAGATGTGCGGCTGTTCCCGGTAGAGACGGCGCTGGAGATGGACCTGGCTTTTGACCACCGCATCATTTTGTCAGATGCCCTCAAGCAGGTTCGCACCAAAATGATGACAACTGCCATCGCCAAGGAATTTCTGCCCGATGAATTCACGATTAGTGAGCTGTACCAGGTCATTCAGGCGGTCGTACCGGAATTCACGGAGCGTAACTTCATTCGCAAGATCACCTCCACCCAGAGCCGTAGAGGGATTATAGAGGAAGTGCGCGACCATCAAGGCGAGTTGAAAATGTCCAACCAATATTCGCAAAGACATGCGCAATTGTATCGGTTTACTGAGTATGTACCGCTGCTTTCGATTTACAGCTAAAACTAGAAGTGCGTCTGGTGATAATGTCATGTTAATAGTATTAAATATACTTTATTGAAGGAGCGGATCGAACATGAAGGCACTTGTTGTAATTGATTATACGGTAGATTTTGTAGTTGGGAAGCTGCCATGCGGAGAACCGGGAGTTCAAATTGAGGAGCGCATCTCCGACATTACACAGCAGTTTGTGAAACAGGGAGATTTCGTTGTTATGGCTGTTGATCTGCATGATGAGAATGATCGCTTTCACCCCGAGTTTCGTTTATTCCCTCCGCACAATATTCGCGGAACAGACGGCCGCAGGCTCTACGGCAAGCTGGAGGAAGTATATAAGGCTTATCAGGACAACATCTACTGGATGGATAAAACACGGTATAGCGCTTTTAGCGGTACGGATCTGGAGCTGCGTTTAAGGGAGCGAGGTATACAGGAGCTGCATTTGGTTGGAGTGTGCACGGATATATGTGTGCTGCATACAGCGGTTGACGCTTATAATCGCGGCTATCAGATCATCGTACATGAGGATGCTGTGGCAAGCTTCAATCCGCTGGGGCATGAATGGGCACTCACTCATTTTCGGAACACGCTCGGAGCCGAAGTGATTAGAAAGGGGGAAGCGCAATGAACTACAGCAATCTGACGCTTCATACGGATAAATATCAAATTAATATGATGTACGCCCACTGGGTGCAGGGGTCATGGAATGAAAAGGTTGTGTTCGAGGCTTACTTTCGCAAGCTCCCTTTTGGCAACGGTTATGCCGTGTTTGCAGGGCTGGAGCGGATCGTAGAGTACATTCAGAGCTTGAAATTCGGTGATGAAGAGATTGATTACTTGCGTCAGCAGGAGGAGCCCTATAAAGAGCAGTTTCTGCAGGAGCTGAGAGATTTTCGTTTTACCGGCAGCCTTCACGCAGTACCCGAAGGGACGATTGTGTTCCCTGGTGAGCCGCTGATTCGCGTGGAGGCCAGGGTGTTCGAGGCACAGCTGATTGAGACTGCAATCTTGAACTTCATGAACTATCAGACATTAATCGCGACCAAGGCTTCCCGGGTCAAACAAGTCGCCCCGCATGATCGATTGCTTGAATTTGGAACAAGGCGGGCGCAGGAAGCGGATGCGGCAATATGGGGGGCAAGAGCAGCCTTTATCGCTGGCTTCCATGCCACCTCCAATATGAGAGCGGGAATGCTTTTTGGTATCCCGACCCAAGGCACTCATGCACATTCCTGGGTACAGGGGCATGATACGGAGGAAGAGGCTTTCACCCAATATGCAGAAGCGCTGCCGGATCAAGTTACGCTGCTGGTAGACACGTATGACACGCTGACAAGCGGTGTTCCTAATGCGATCAAGACGGCGCGTCTATTGGAACGAATGGGGAAGAAGCTGAACGCCATAAGACTGGATAGCGGAGACTTGGCATATCTCTCGCAGGTGGCCAGGCAGATGCTGGATGAGGCGGGGTTACCTGATGTATTAATCGTTGCGTCCAATGATCTGGATGAGAACATTATTCTTAATCTTAAATCACAAGGCGCCCGAATCGATGTTTGGGGAGTCGGAACGCAATTAATTACGGGTGGAGATCAGCCTGCACTTGGCGGAGTCTATAAGCTGGTTGCAAGGGAGAAGGCGGGGAAGTATGAGCCTGTCATCAAAATATCCGGCAATCCGGAAAAGGTGTCGAACCCCGGATTCAAGAATGTGTACAGAATCGTGAACAAAGCAACAGGCAAGGCGGAGGCGGATTACGTTGCTTTAGCTCATGAGGTCGATATTCAGGCGGGCGAGCGCATCAAGCTGTTCGATCCGGTACATCCCTATATTCACAAATACATTGAGAATTATGAGGCCGTCGCTCTACTCAGTCCTGTTTTCCGCGAGGGGGAATTAGTGTATGCCATGCCGAGTCTGGAGCAGGTGCGTTCGTACCATGAGAACCAGTTGAACCTGTTCTGGCCGCAAATTTTGCGCAAACTGAATCCGGAGATGTACCGCGTCAACCTAAGCACGGCTGTCTGGGACCTCAAGATGGAGCTGATCGAGAAGCACAGGGTGCGTCA
>JARBUQ010000422.1 GCA_029239545.1 Paenibacillus sp. | reverse complement strand
AACAGCCACCCTTATGCTGGAGGGTGGCTGTTCCCGATTCTATTAACTATCAAAAAATTCATACTCCAGCATTCTGCACAAAGCGTGATAAACCGGCAGATGCAGCTCCTGAATCGCAGGCGTCCCTTCGGCCGGGACCCGAATGGTAACATCGCATAGCTCCAGCATTTTACCTCCGCCTGGTCCGGTCATTCCGATCGTCTTCAGCTTCAAAGCCTTGGCTACATGAATGGCATTGACCACATTCTTGGAATTGCCTGAGGTGCTCAATCCGAGCAGCGCATCACCTGGGCGACCGTAACCATACACCTGTTGGGCAAATACGATCTCAGCCGACGTATCGTTGGCTACTGCAGATATGAGCGAGGAATGACTCACCAGCGAGATAGCCGGAAGCGCTCCCTGCAGATGATCAGCCAGGAACTGCCCTTCTGCCGTATCAAGATCAAACAAACTTGTCTGTTCGGACGAAAGCGGACGTCTAAGCATAAAACCCTTCATCAGCTCACCCACGATGTGCTCCGCATCCGAGGCGCTGCCTCCGTTTCCGCATACAAGCAGCTTTCCATAGCCATGATAAGATTCGCTTAATAGTTCAAAAGCTTCCTTAATCGAACTCCCGCATGAAGCCAGCTTTGGATAATTGTCGAGCAATGAAACGTAAACATCCTGTGATTGCTTATTCATTCGTTTCCCGCCTCTACATTAGGAGTAAATTGCTACAGTCAGAGCTGCATAATCGCCTACACGTTCGCCCAATCCAGCCGGTACTACACGGCATACCTGAAGTGCGTAAGATAACGCTTCGCGTTCCAGCACTTCCTTGGCCGCCGGCCACAATATATCATACTGTCTACCAAAAATACTTCCGATAACGATAGCCTGCGGATTCAGAATATCGATCAACAGAGCTAGTCCAACACCTAAGTACTCCCCTGAGCAGCGAAAGATCTCGATAGCGGTCGGATCGCCCTGTGCCGCCGCTTTGCCGATTTGTTCTGCCGTAATAGCGGGCAGCTCCTCCAATGTGCTGCAGAAGCCGACGGCTTCTCCCTTTAATAATTTCTCCAGCACTACTTGCTTCCCAAGCTTGGCGATGCCTCCCCCGCTGCAAAAGCCTTCAAAGGAACCCGATTTATGAAAGCCGTACGGACCTGTAGGAGCAAGACGCATATGCCCCACTTCACCTGCCATATCATTGGTTCCAATATACAAACGGCCATCCATGATTAATCCTGCACCCATCCCGGTACCAAAGGTGAGAAATACCATATTGCGCAAGCCTCGGCCTGCACCGAACTTCCACTCGGCCAGCGCACATGCATTGGCGTCATTATGCATCTTCACAGGAACGTCGATCGCTTCAGCAATCCTCGCAACAATAGGGACATGATCCCAACCCGGCAAATTCGGAGGGGATAGAATAAGCCCCTCCTCGCTGCTGAGCGGTCCGCCGCAGCTGATCCCGATACGTAACAAATCATCCGTACTCAAGCCATGCCTTTCCAGCAGCACCCTCGTGCTTTGGATAAAAGTCGCTATAGCAGCATCTGGACCCTTCAACTCTTCGGTGGGCCATTTTATTTTCTCAACGAATTCAATGTCTGCGATGTCAAGACTGTCATCAATAGCTGCATTTAGCCTGACTAACGTAATCGCACATTTCGTTCCACCTATATCAATCCCTATTACATATTGGCTATTTGCTCCCATAAGGCAACCCCCTTTATCTAGTCTATTAAGACTCCAGTCCAATCGTCAAGAATGTATGAAGACTCTCCCCGGCTCTGACCCATACTAATTCCTGCCCGCGATAAATCTCCTGTGACCTGGCCATCCAGGGCTCTACACAGATGAACGGCTGACCCTGGATCGTCCACAGCATCGTGTATTTGAATTCCGGCCCGTAGGTCATCGTAATCGCACGTTCTCCAGCAATCGGCTTGAATGAAATCATGCCTGATTTGGCTCCTCGCAGCAGCACCGTGCTATCGTTACCAGTAAGGTCCACTTTTCCGCTGAAGGGGCTCTCCTGAGAGTTTTGTCCATTGAACATAGAGACGGCATCCGTTTCATACTCCATGTTGAGATTATCACAAAGGAAGTAAGGATGGAAGCCCGCATAAATCGGCATATCTTCATCACCTGTGTTCCGATATTCCTGTTGGATCGTCAGGACAGCTTCGTTCAGCGTATATGTAAACAACAGCTCAAACTCGAAGGGATATGATCGAATCGTCTCAGGTGTACTGTGAACGCTCAGTGTAATGGCCGCTGCCGGATGCGGGTTTTGCGGGTGCTCGCGCTGCTGGGATTCGCCTGCCCCAGCGGTGTCCACTACGTCCCACGCCATATCGCGCGCAACACCGTGGTTATTCATCCGGTATGTTTGCCCGCCCCACTCGTACTGCCCGTCCTCAAGCTGCCCGCTAATCGGAAAAAGAACAGGATTCCCTCCGCGAACATTCGTATTTTTATCCTGGAACGTGGCTTGATTCATGAAGAGCAGCTCCCGTCCGTTCAGGACAAGGCTGGTCATAATGCCTCCTCGTTCAGGAGCAATGCTAAAGGATGAGTTCGTCTGTGCTTCATTGATTTGGATTATTCGAAATGTACTGCTGTTCATGTAAAAACCTCCACTCTTTTTCTCGGGTAAAACTGTCTATATAAACACTCTATGAAGTATTCGAGATTTGAATGAAAAGTTCCTCTCCTCAGTCTGCAGACGGAGCAGCATTGTTATCTCCGGACCGATCAAGAACTGGACAATTGGTGGTATGATGAACTTAATAAGACGTTGCAAGGGAAGGGATCCTATATGAACTGGTATCATTACTTCATTCGGAATATGCAGCAAGTACGGGAAATCGATTATCAGTGGCCCAAGAAAGGTATTCCAATCATCAGCATTCGAACGAACGGCGGTAAAAATTGGTCGAAGCCAAAGGTTGCCATTGGACTTATTGCAATTGGAGATGTCGCAATTGGCCTGGTCTCAGCGGGGGCAATTTCGTTGGGTCTTCTGTCAGTTGGAGCAGTAGCGGTGGGAGCGGCTGCAGTTGGTGCGGTTACTTATGGCGGCTTTTTGTCAGCTGGTGCGGTTGCAATCAGTCAGTTTCTAGCGATTGGGGCTGTGGCAATAGGCAAATGGGCGCTCGGAGCTGTAGCCATCGGTCAATTCGCTATTGGTGCGGTTAGCTTGGGGCAAACGGCTCTTGGAGCTGTGAGTTTAGGGAGTTTTGCAGCAGGAGCAGTCGGGATCGGTGAGCATGCATACGGAGTGATCGCAATCGGGAAACATGGATTTGGGCTATTGCCCTTGACCGAAGATGCGTTCAACTGGTTCAAGGGACTCTTTGGCAACTAAGCTGAAAGCGTAGGTGGACTTTCTCTGGACCAAACGTAATGATTCCTCGCTTGCGTGAATATAATGCAGCGAAGCCGAATCTACGGAGGTACGATTATCCATGTCCAAAACTAATCGAGGAAAAGCACTCTGGAAGCTGCCATCCAGAAGCAGAGGAACATGTCCGGTTTGCGGCTCGACCCGAATCAAGCTGCTGTATACACGAACCTTACAGGACGGGCAGAAGTCAAAAGTATGCAAAAAATGCAGACCGCAGACGCAAGCTGGTTAAATCAAGGGCTCAAGTTAACGCGTAGTAAAACAGAATGGTTGGATCATTGCAAAGCTGCCGCCTGTAAAAGGCAAGCGCATCACGGCGCAAGTGGTTAAACCCTGAATCGAGTTGAATCGTTTGACTGAGGGCCGAAGGAGCGATAAAACAAATTAGTTGTTGAAAAACCGTCCGGTGAAGCATCGGACGGTCCTTGGCGTTGGATATCAGTTGGGCGCATGGGAGGGCAGGAAGGTGGGCTCCCAGCGCTGTTGCACTTGAATTTAATGCACATTTTAAGGTGGGAAATCAAGTGCAGAGGCGACCGCCAACGCTTTTCCGCTCCACCTGGCTGCCCTATTGATTCCACGTATGATCAAGGCGTTACTTGATTCTTCCTACGGTGAACCCCCACCCCTTTCTGCCCATTCCCACTATTTCAATCAGGTGAATAGTAAAGCACCTTGCTACATCCCCAGAATCTGCGGCAATAGAATAAATAGCCGAGACTGGGGCCCAAAGCACTTACAAGCCACCTTCTAAGTTCATTTAAGGTTACTATCAGGTGAGCTGGGGCTTCTCGGCCGAGATACTCGAAGTATATGCTCCTTTGTTTGGTTTCTTTTGTTCGGTTCCATTCCGAGGTGGAGTAATTAGCTGCGAAAAAGCAATTAAATCGAGCGACCCGTCTATGCTAGGCTGAATTAGTTGCAGAAAAGCAATTAAACGGGCCGGAAGTCCATTCGGTGGAGGTGTAGTGGGAATTAGTTGCGGTTTTGCAATTAAAAGCGATGGATCTGGGGAGCGGAGTGAGATTAGTTGCTCTTTGGCACTTAAATGCTTACTACTCCGGTCAGTTGGAGCATAATCACAAAACAGCCATGCCGAGATACTAGAAATAGTCGTGCATCTAAACACCGTTTGGGTCCTCCGGAGGCTGAGTTACTCGATATAGTAGAGCATCTAACGCCAATTTGGCATTCCGGTGGCCAAGATACTCGAAAAAGTCGT
>JARBUQ010000421.1 GCA_029239545.1 Paenibacillus sp. | reverse complement strand
GAATCTTACTGCACTTGCGGGAAAAACCGACAGCACCACGGCAGAATCGGCTGTAGCTGTGGAAGAAGAGAGCGAATCGCCTGAAGAGCTGGCCGAGATCAAGGACGAATCCTTGGAATCTCAGCAAGAGCCCGCATCAGAGGAGTCTGCTGATCAGACGACTGAGGACCTCGCCGAGCTGCAGCAGGAGCCTGAAGCAACGCCGGAGGACGCCCCAGAGACTTCAGAGGTCTCAGAGCAGGAGTCTGCAAGCAGTACTGACGAGCCATCGGAAGATCAGAAACAAGAGGAACAAGAGGAACATAAATAGAGCATAAGAAATCGCCTTCCAACTTTCGTATTTCAGGGGATGGGGGGGCGGTTTTTTTCTGTTTCTGGGATAGTTTGGTCAATTGTCCTTATCAAGAAGAAATGTCATGTTTATAGTGAAATATGTCCGTCTGTTTGACTACAGTCTTATATAATGATTGTGGATCAACACCAAAGGAATCATGTCGAATGGTGAACGGTTATGAAGATCCTTAGCGGAGGTATGGGAATGAGCAAGAGACTAAGCGGAAAAACCGCATTAATTACAGGCGCAGGCTCCGGAATCGGAGAAGCAGCAGCCCTGTTGTTTGCACAGCAGGGAGCGAGGGTAACGGTTCTTGATATTGATGAAGAGAAGGCAGAATCCGTAGCAGCTGCGATTCGCGCTGTCGGTGGTGAAAGCATTGCAGTGGGAGGAGATGTGAGCTGTGAAAAGGATATAATTCGAGCTGTTTCACAAACAGTAAATAGTCTGGGCAGTCTGGATATTCTACTAAACAATGCTGCCGTTCAGATCATGGGACCTCTGCATGAGTTCACGGAAGCGCAGTTTGATAAAACTATAGCCGTTAATCTCAAAGGGGTTTTTTTTGGCTGCAAGCATGCTCTTCCCATAATGGTGAACCAACAGAAGGGGGTCATTCTTTCCACAAGCTCGGTGCTTGGTCTGTTAGGGGATGCGGATTTAGGCGTGTATGGGGCGACGAAAGGTGCGATTATCGCACTGACGAAATCGATGGCCGTCGCTTATGGTCCCTATGGAATCCGGGTGAATTGCGTTTGCCCGGGTGATGTCGGAACTCCGATGGTACAACAGTTTTTCGACTTCCAGCCTGATCCGTCAGCCGCTCGTCAGCAAGTGTATCGGCATTATCCCCTTCGTCGTATCGCAGAACCGGCTGAAGTGGCTCAGACCCTTGCTTTTCTTGCCTCAGAGGAGGCTTCTTTTATATCTGGTAGTCATGTACTAGTCGATGGTGGACTTACCGCGGAAGTATACTGATGCTAACCACAATTGTAGGAGGGGCTAAAGATGGCTACTACAAATAACTCAGACTCAGATTCAGCTTTGAAAATCGGCTGGGCGGAGCGGGACATCACTCCCGAACAGCCCGTACTAATCTCAGGTCAGTTTTATGCGCGAGTATCAGAGGGGGTGCTTGATCCCTTGTCCGTCACGGTATGGGCCTTGGAATCTGGCGAGGAGCAGGCAATATTCGTAAGCTGTGATATTGTCACAATCCCGCCTGAGCTTCTTGATGGAATCCGCTTGAGATTGGGTGGGTCCGAAGCAAAGCTGGCGATGGGTCTGAATCCGATGAAGGTTATCCTGAACGCCACGCATACCCATGCAGGTCCGGAAATCCGTGTCCCTTCCCCTACTGCAGGACATACCTCCGCTGGAGGCACTGGGTTGGAGCTTGAAGTTATGCCTGTTGAAGATTATTTGGCTTTCCTTATGGAACGGATCATTCAAGCGATTGAAGAGGCTTGGAGAAAGCGGGCTCCAGGTGGGATCGCGTATGGACACGGCCACGCAGTAATTGGTCACAACCGCCGCTGGGTAGACGCTGAAGGCAAAGCGATCATGTACAAGCTGAAGCCGGGTGTCAGCGATATGTTCCGTCATATTGAAGGTTATGAGGACCACACTATTAATCTCATTGCTGTGTATGATGGCCAAGATCAGTTGAGTGGTCTGGTTGTGAATGTCCCCTGTCCTGCTCAAGAGCAGGAGAATCTGTTTGTGCTTAGTGCGGATTGGTGGCACGAGACACGGATCGAGCTTCGCAAGAGGTTCGGCGAACAACTATATATACTTCCGCAATGCAGCGCGGCAGGTGATCAATCGCCGCATCTGCTTCTCGAAGCGGCAGCAAGCAAACGCATGCTTAAGCTGAAGGGTCGATCCATGCGGCAGGAAATTGCTTGCCGCATCGCCGATGCTGTAGGAGGAATTCTGCCGTATATCGATAAAGAGATCAATCGCAACCCCGTCTTGCTGCACAGTGTCAAATCTGTAGATCTGGATGTCAATTGTCTGAGTGAAGAGGATGTCCGTGCCGCCGGATTGGAAGCTGAAGGATGGAAGGAAGTATATGAGAGGGAGCTGAGCAAGCTGCAGGCGAATCCAGCGCTTCGCTCCGAGGGACGTTGGTATAAAGAGGCAACGGATGCTTACCGCCGTATGCAGTGGAATTTGAATGTAGGGCGCCGTTTTGAATCTCAAAGAACGCAGAACACGATTTCAGTTGAATTGCATGTTGTCAGGCTTGGAGAGATTGCACTTGCAACGAACCCATTCGAGTATTATCTGGACTTTGGCCTGCAGATCAAAGTTCGCAGCCCTGCTGAGCAAACGTTTCTTATTCAGTTGGCAGGCTCAGGAACATATATTCCGAGTCCGCGATCTGTAATTGGCGGTGGATATGGTTCAGTTCCTGCCAGCAATCCGATTGGCCCGCAGGGTGGGCAACAGCTTGCTGACTATACGATCACAGCGATTCGAGCAAACTGGGGGATAAGCGAATGAGCAATGAGACCGTTCAACAGAATTTGAAATTAGGATGGGCTCAGGAGACGATAACGCCCGAAGCTCCTGTGCTGGTCGCGGGCTTGTTCCACGCTCGTTTATCGGAGAGAATTATGGACCCGTTGACTGTGACGGCACTAGCGATTGAGTCAGGAAGCGAGCAGGTGGTATTGGTCAGCTGTGATCTGATACAGATTTCTGGTGAGCTGCGCAAGGCTGTGCATGTCTGTCTGTGTCAGGCTGAATTGGCCATAGAAGCGGTTGGGCTTGATCCCGCCAAGGTAGTGCTGAATGCTACTCATACTCACACTGCACCTATCATAGACAGCCAAGCCTCACACACTGTTCATATTTCGGGTTGCGGCAATGGATTGAACCTCGAAGCATCCAAGGTGCAATCGTATATTGTATTCGTTGCTGATCAGATTGCCAAGGCAGTTGCCCGGGCGTGGACTAAGCGAGCTTTGGGTGGAATAGCGTTCGGGCAAGAATTTGCCGTTGTCGGCTTCAATCGGCGCTGGGTGGATAAGAATGGACGAGCTACGATGTATGGGTCTGATGCGCAGGATAGGCAATTAAAGGCCGCGAAAGAGCAAGACGGTGACACCTCTTTTTATGGGATTGATCCATCCGTTGCGGACAGCTTTCGTCATATTGAAGGATATGAAGACCACAGCATACAGATCGTTGCCGCCTACGACCTGCAGGGGGATTTAACTGGACTTGTTGTAAATGTTCCTTGCCCTTCACAAGAAAGCGAGGATGAGTTTGCCTTGAGTGCAGATTGGTGGCATGAAACCCGTCTGGAATTGAGGCGAAGATTCGGTGAACACGTATTCATACTCCCCCAATGCAGTGCTGCTGGCGATTTGTCCCCGCATTTACTGTACGGGGGGGAAGCCCAGTCGCGCATGCTCGCATTGAAGGGAAGAACAACACGGGAGGAGATCGCACATCGTATAGCGTATGCGGTCGAATCTGCCATACCTTTCCTTGGCCAAGCGATCGAATGGCAGCCTGTTCTGAAGCATAGATCCGAGACGGTTGAGCTGGAAGCCAACCGGCTTGCAGAGCAAGATGTTCAGAGTGCACAAGAAGAAGCGGCACAGTGGCAGAGGGTGTATGAGCAGGAGCGAGCTAAGCTGGATCTTCATCCGGAGCTTCTCAATAAGCCTCACTGGTATGTAGACGCCACCTATGCTTATGGTAGAATGTGTGCCTATCGGAGAATCGTCGATCGTTTTGAACAACAAAAGCTGCGCTCCACGATCCAGGCAGAGCTTTGCATCATTAGACTGGGAAATATTGCTTTTGCCACTCAGCCATTTGAATGTTATTTGGATTTTGGAATCCAGATCAAACTGCGAAATCCGGCGATTCAGACATTTCTTATTCAGCTGGCCGGCGCGGGTACATATCTTCCAAGCCCACGTTCCGTGTATGGAGGCGGTTACGGGTCGACTCCTGCGAGCAACCCCATTGGACCCGAAGGCGGACAGCAGCTGGTGGAGCATACTGTAAGGATGATCCGGTCTCTTTGGGCGGATGACGGATTGAATTAATCCATAAGCTGGTAGAGGAACCATCCTTAAGTGGAGAGGTTCCTTTTTTCTATATTGTTTTTGGAGTCACTGCAAGAAATGGGATGTTTGCAATGAAAAATGTCCGTCCGTGTTGCTGCAATCCTATATGATTGTTGAGGAATACATCGAAGTACTTGATAACAGCTTACATAAAAGGAGGAGATATTTGGCAGCGGTTTCTTAATGATTATAAGCTTAGCTTACG
>JARBUQ010000420.1 GCA_029239545.1 Paenibacillus sp. | reverse complement strand
CCAAATACGAGTGACGATTCAGAGCGAGCCCGGGACTGGGACTAAGGTTGAGATTGTTCTGGTTATCCCAGCCAGTCCTTACAAACCTAACTGATGGCCCTTCTCCAAACGCTGAATCTGCTTCTCGCCATCCTCTGACATTTCCCGGAACTGATTGATCGTTTCGCGCATTTTAGGCAGAGCTTCCTGCTTGTAGATGCTGATAGAATCCAGAGCTGACAACACATCCGTAAAAGCTTGTTTCAATGTGTCTACCGAGATGCTTGCTTCAAGCGATTGCTTATGGATCTCAGCTCCTTGATTCTTCAGCATTCTGGACGTGCTGGCGATCAACTCGTTCGTGGTTTGGTTTAAGAGCTCGATCTTTTTCAAAACAATCTTTTGATTGTAGAGAGCACTTGCTACCGTTACGGAAATCTTCAACGCCGAGATGGTAACATTTTTAGCTCTGTCTACCCCGCGAATCAGTTCTTTGTTGTTTCTCATGACTACTTCGAGTGCCATAATTCCCTGCTGGTTAACTACCAACATCTGCTGCAAGTCCATAACACGCTGACGCAGAGGGAACAGCACTTCCTCGGTGATGAAACGGATCTTGTCAGGATCTTCATTGCGCAGCTTTGCCGCTTCGATCTGCGACTCGATTGACTCGTCCATCAATACCCCGAGCTGGATTTCCTTTTGAAGCCTTTTGGTCAAGTCCCGGAGCGCCTGCTGCTCGATCTCCAGTGTGGTGTTGTCGTTTTTGAGAGTCGATTTGCCTTTATCCAAAGAAATTACGATATCGGCAATCACAGCATCGGCTTTTTGATACTTAAGGAAATAAGCACGCAGCGGATTGAACAGCTTGCCGAAGAAACCGCTCTTGGCGAAGTCCACTATGCTCGGGTCCAAATCTTTCAGTTGAGTATGCAATTCAGCCAAACCCTTGGCCACTTGACCACCCTCGTCTCCCGTCTTCGAAAGATTCCCTACCGAAACCTGAAGCAAAGCATTTTTATTCGAGGACAACTTCATTGTATTAAGCCCGAAAGCATCGATTGACTGCAGGATTTCCTTGCGCTTCTCAAGAGACTCGATATCCAGTGCCATGATGGCCGCGACATTATTCTCCGCTACCTCTTTTAACTTTGCCACTTCTTCGGGAACAGGCTTAACCTGCTCTTCGATAGCAACCATTATCTTTTCCTGACTTGGTATTTCCATTGTGAATGACATTGTAATCCTCCCTGGTTAAGTTACATTTGAACGTTAAACAAGTTTCCAATCTTGTAAACAACATCATCTGTATCTGCATTAATACTAGCCGCCTCATTGATACTCGAAATACTTTGAAGCGCCTTGATATTGGCATTATACCCGATCGTGTAAATAGGAACCTTGTAGCTTTCAATTAACCCCTTAATATCCTTGAGCGAATAACCTGCATTCGTCTCGCCATCACTTAAGACGAAGATTAAGGGCTTGCTGTTGGGGTTAAGCGCCAACTCATCTTGAAGCATTTTTAGAGCCACAACGATACCATCAAAAGTAGCCGTATTCCCACTCGCTTGCAGGCTGTTGACCGAACCAACGAACATGGACTGCTGGTTAGTATCGTATTTCCCGATGGGGAGATTAATGGATACATCACTGGAATAGGAGACAAGACCGATACTGTTATTTCTTCCCAAAAACTTTTGACCCTTTAATAAGGACTCTTTCAAGCGGTTCAGAGGTTCCCCTGCCATACTGCCGGATACATCGGTTACGAACACGGCCGCAATCGGTTTATTTCCATTCTTCTTTTCTTTCCACACCTTCTGTGCGGAGGACAGGAGACTGCCATCAACGGCTGCAAGCTCCGACTTGTAATCATCGAGACTATTGAAGCCTTTGTCCTTCGCCATATTCTGATATTTCGCCTGCTCGACAAACTCGGCAAACTTCTTAATGATGTCCAGCTTCTCTTTAGGTACATCGCCTAATGCGTACAACGGACTGTCATGCCTGACACCAAAAGGAGTGAACACATAACCACTCTTTAAGTCCTTTGCATTTACATAGGTTTGGTATTCCAGGACAAACCCGTCAAGCATACCGGAAGTCGCCGCATCCCGCATTTGTATCGTTGTTGATGCAATAAAAGGCACATTGACTTGAAACTTTTCGAACCCCTGAACGGCTTTATCTCCCAGTATATTGGCACTATCGAAAGTATTGAGGGCCGTTACAAGAAAGTTCAACCCTGTGGAGCTGGCGAACGGATCCGTATACCCCATAGAGAACTCGTTGTTGGCTATCGCTTCGGTAACGGTTTTGACATTCACTGATCCGTACTTATTTACCAGCGCATCGTATTTGGCTTTTGCTATGACAATACCTGGGACATTCCCGACCAGACGCTTGGATATAAGCTCAGTCTTAATCCCGCTCGAATTTACCATTTCACCCCATAACTCGTTGGAAGGTGTGAATGCATCCGGCACATATTTATTGGTTTTAATATAATCAGTGGCTGTACCGGAAGCTATATTCCGAATCTTAACAGAAGCAGGTTTCCCGTTAACCGCGATATTAGCTTTGTTGAACTCGGTCGCTACCTCAGTCAACCACCCGTCGACACCCGTACCCGACTTCTCAGTGGAAGAGAAGATCTCTACGAAACTATCAGTCGTGTTCTCCACGGTTATCGGGAACTTGGATATTTCCGGCAATGACCCGGCAACATCAGCAGGGTTGAGGTCGATCTGACCCTTTATTGGCCCCTCAGTAGTTACCGAGATGTCGGAGTAAAGCTTGTTTAGTCGCTTGCCTGCATCTTCTGAAGCCACCTGTGTTTTGCTTTTCCCCATATTGGAGGTCAGATTCACCCCTAAATAAACAAGCCCAAACACTAATATAACAATACCTGCCAGCATGAAAAATTTATTCTTTTTCATTATATTGCACCTCTCACTGTTTATAATATTTAGTTTGCTTAATCAGCGCATCTATTTCCTGCATACAAGGCATATTCTCAATATCCCCCGGCTCAAAGCTATCCAAGCGGGATATTTCCAACAACAGCTTATCCAGCTTCAACAGGATCTCTTCGTTCGTACCCAGAGAATTTTTCATGAAAGACAAATACTCGTTGTACACACTGGTCTTTTCTTGGAGAAGCTCCCGGGAAAACTGAGGTGTTGACGTTTGACTCATGACTCTCTTGAACTCCGACTCATCAAAAACATTGAGCCTGTTCAAGATACTCCTGACATTAAGGTAAAATAGCTTTTCTACCTCCAGAGTTACGGAAGCAAATTTCTTGTAGCTCAGCTCAGTTGCATCAAATCTCTGATTCAGGACATTTAACAAGGTATCCTTCTTCTTTCTCATCCGATCCAGCTGCTCCAAAGCAAAAGTAATATCATTCTCCAGCGTTTTTACACGCCTGTAGTGAGTCAAAGCCTCCACGTAGTCCTCGTGCGTCCGGATTTGTTTGATAGGTAATACGGCGGGCTGCTTGAACAGCAGGGCATAACTTCCGTAAAGCAGCGCCAGCGCACTGGCAAAGAGCAGCGTTACTCCTGTAGCCGTTGAGAGGGCACTTCCGCCTATTTCTACCCCCAAAAATCCAGGCGAGAGCACCAGGATATTCAAAACTACCACACCAAGAATGATTCCTAGTAGTTTTATGTATTTTATATAAGTCAAACTTGTACCCCCTCTACCTCCATTAGAATGCAGATGTTTAATAAGTGACACTCAACTATATCTACGCTGAATTTCCAGTTAGGTGACAAAATTAGACACAATCCTATCTATTATATCAGGTATAGTTTCTTTGTTCACTCCTATTATCCGGATTGGAGTTTCATTTTGTTCTAACTGATTTGTCCGTTGACGCTAGTTAGAGAATCCATTAGAGTACTTACTTAAGAGAGAAAAAGCAGAGCTTATTAGCTTGCCGCACATTATGCAGTCCCTGCTGCAAGAGGAAAGGTGAACCTGACATGAAAGCCATTAACATCCCGCTCAGCGAATACGTCAAGTTATTATATGGCTACTTGAAACCGCAGTGGAAAAGCATGCTTCTGCTGACCTTGCTCTTACTGGCTTCACTGGCTATGCAATTGATTAATCCGCAGATTATCCGGTATTTTCTCGATACAGCCCAGTCCGAGCAGAGCGGCCGACCGCTAATTATTGCTGCTGTTCTGTTCATAGGCGTCTCGCTCCTTCTCCAGGTGGTAACCGTCATCGCTGCTTACATCGGGGAAAATGTAGGCTGGATCGCTACGAATCGGCTCCGGGGAGATGTCGCTGCCCACTGTATGAATTTGGATTTGTCGTTTCATAAATCACATACGTCCGGAGCCATTATTGAACGGGTCGATGGAGACATTAACGCCTTGGCTAATTTCTTCTCCAACTTCGTCATTACGTTGATGAGCAATGTATTGCTCGTCGCAGGGATTCTGGTGCTGCTGTTCCGCGAAGGCTGGGTTATCGGAACGGCCATGACTATTTTCGTAGTATTAGCGATCTACGCCATCAATTACATCCGCAAATTCGCCGTGCCCTACTGGGGCCAGCTTCGTTCGATGAGTGCAGAATTTTACGGATTTCTTGGAGAGCACTTGGAAGGAACGGAAGACACGCGTGCCAATGGAGCGACCCCCTTCGTCATGCACCG
>JARBUQ010000016.1 GCA_029239545.1 Paenibacillus sp. | reverse complement strand
TACCAAGGCTCGCGTCCACAAGGCCAAGGCAGTCAAGGTGGAAGCGGAGGCGGCTACCAAGGCTCGCGTCCACAAGGCCAAGGCAGTCAAGGTGGAAGCGGAGGCGGCTACCAAGGCTCGCGTCCACAAGGCCAAGGCGGTCAGGGTGGAAGCGGAGGCGGCTACCAAGGCTCGCGTCCACAAGGCCAAGGCACTCAAGGCGGAAGCGGAGGCGGCTATCAGGGCTCGCGTCCACAAGGCGGAGGCGGTTACCAAGGACAGCGCCCACAAGGGGGCCAAGGAGGCGGCGGTCAAGGACGGCCGAATAGTGCTCCAGCAACTGGCGGAGCCCGCGGCGCGGTACCTGCAGCTCAACCTTCACGTTCGGATCGCACCAATCCGCGTAATAATGCGCAGTTCCAACAAAACCGTGCAAGTGCAGGAACCGGTCGCCCGACATTAGTTCCAACAGGCAATGAAGAGCTGGACGAAGCAGGCAAAGGCAAGACAGCAAAGAAAACAAAGCCGAACCAAAAGCGTTTTGACGATAACAACAAAACCAACTTTAGAGCGAATGGACGCAATCAACGCGGAAGAAACGTTGAGCCTGTTCGTAAAGAGAAAATTGACAATACGCCTAAGAAAATTATTGTCAGAGGAACGATGACAGTTGGCGAGTTGTGCAAATCGCTGCATAAGGACGCTTCTGAAGTAATCAAGAAATTATTATTCCTTGGTGTTATGGCTACCATTAACCAAGAGCTCGATATAGAGACTATTCAACTCATCGCAAGTGAGTTTAAGGTCGAAGTAGAAGTGAAGCTGCCGGTCGAGGAAGACAACTTCGAAACATTCGAAGAGAAGGACGATCCGACTGACCTGCTTGAACGTCCACCAGTTGTAACGATTATGGGTCACGTTGACCATGGTAAAACTACATTGCTTGATGCCATCCGCCATACCAATGTATCTGAAGGCGAAGCAGGCGGAATAACACAGCATATCGGGGCGTATCAGGTTGAGATCAACGGCAAGAAAATTACGTTCCTGGATACACCAGGTCACGAGGCTTTTACAACGATGCGTGCTCGCGGAGCACAAGTAACGGATATTACGATTCTGGTTGTAGCAGCGGATGACGGTGTAATGCCTCAGACGATCGAAGCGATCAGTCATGCCAAAGCAGCTAATGTGCCGATTATCGTTGCCGTAAATAAGATTGATAAACCAGGTGCCGATCCGGACAAAATAAAACAAGCCCTCACCGAATACGCGCTCGTTCCAGAAGAATGGGGCGGAGAGACGATCTTCGTCAACTTGTCTGCAAAGCTGCGTCAAGGCTTGGACGAATTGCTTGAGATGATCCTGCTGGTTGCTGAAGTACAAGAGCTGAAGGCTAATCCGGATAAGCGTGCCAGAGGAACCGTTCTTGAGGCTGAGCTTGACAAGGGTCGCGGACCTGTTGCTCGCGTATTGATTCAACATGGTACGCTCAAGGTTGGAGATGCATTCGTAGCTGGGGTCAGCTTCGGTCGCGTACGGGCTATGGTAAGTGACAAAGGACGCCGTCTCAAAGAAGCTGGACCTTCCACTCCAGTTGAGATCACAGGATTAACAGAGGTGCCTCAGGCCGGAGATCCTTTCCTCGCTTACGAGGACGAGCGCAAAGCAAGAGCAATTGCCGAGCGTCGTGCGGTTACGCTGCGTCAATCCGAGATGAGCGCGAACACTCGCGTTACATTGGATGATCTCTACAAGCATATTAAAGACGGCGAGATCAAGGACTTGAACGTAATCATAAAAGGTGACGTGCAAGGCTCTGTAGAGGCTCTCAAGGGCTCTCTCGAGAAGATCGAAATCGAAGGCGTGCGAGTGAAAATCCTGCACAACGGTGTTGGGGCGATTACTGAGTCGGATATTATTCTGGCCTCTGCATCGAATGCCATCATTATCGGCTTTAACGTTCGACCTGAGCCTGCTGGTCTGGCAACGGCTGAACAAGAGAAGGTGGATATCCGCCTGCATCGCGTAATCTATAGTGCAATTGAAGAAATCGAAGCAGCTATGAAAGGCATGCTCGATCCAATCTTCAAAGAAAGCATTATCGGTCATGCAGAAGTGCGGAATATATTCAAGATCACCAAGATCGGCACAATTGCTGGTTGTATGATTACTTCCGGCAAAATTATACGATCTGCAGAAGTACGCGTGTTACGTGGCGGTATTGTTGTAGTAGAAGGCAAAATTGATTCCTTAAAACGTTTCAAGGACGATGTGAAGGAAGTCGCCCAAGGATACGAGTGCGGAATTTCTATCGTTAAATTTAACGATCTCAGAGAAGGGGACATCATCGAAGCATTCGTGATGGAAACCGTGGAGAGGTGATCCTAAGCCATGGCAAGAATTCGAGTAGGTCGAGTAGGAGAACAGATTAAGAAAGAGCTGAGCGTCATTCTGCAAGCAGAATTGAAAGATCCGCGTGTAGGCTTCATAACCGTTACCGGTGTAGATGTGACGAATGATTTATCTCAGGCCAAAGTATTCTTAAGTGTTCTGGGTACGGATCAACAGAAGGAAGATACGCTGAAGGCAATTGACAAAGCAACAGGGTTCATTCGTTCTGAGCTGGGGAAACGGATTCGCTTGCGCAAAACTCCGGATCTGTTATTCCAGTTCGATTCATCTGTTGAATATGGCAGTCGCATTGATCGATTGCTTACACAGTTGAATGAAGGGAATCCCGAACATTGAATGCACAAGCGGAGAAACGAACCTACGAAAGTCAGTTGGAGCATGCCCGTGATTTTATTAAACGGAATGACCATTTTCTTGTTGTAGCTCATGTGAATCCGGACGGTGACGCAGCCAGTTCTACGTTTGCAGTAGGCTGGCTGCTTAAGCGGCTTGGCAAGCATTTTACGATGGTGAATGAAGATGTAATGCCCAGGAAATTTTCTTACCTGTGGGGGTACAATCAGCTTATGGAGGTCGCCGATTTATCGGACGATCTTATCATAGAGGCTGTTATTAGCGTCGATTGTGCGGATGAATCCCGAATAGGCAAAGTTCGCGAACGGTTTCCCGTTGATGTACCTTTATTGAACATAGATCATCACCCGACTAACGATTATTTTGGACATGTTCAGTTAATTCGTGAGGATGCGGCAGCAACAGTAGAGCTGTTATTTGATCTGACTGCCAAGCTCGGGGTACAAATGACCCGGGAACTAGCGGAATGTATTTACACTGGGCTGCTTACAGATACAGGTGGTTTCCGTTACTCCAATACTTCACCGGAGGTTATGCGGATAGCATCAGATTTGCTGCAGCACGGCGTTCAAGGCCATCAGCTGGCAGAGACGCTCCTGGAGACTATTACCCGCTCCCATATTGCAGTGCTACAACGGGCGTTAGGGACACTCTCCTTTGCATTCGAGCATAAAATTTGCTGGATCTCGGTCTCGGCAGAAGATATAGAATTGACGAAGGCTTCTCCAGAGGATCTGGAAGGCTTGATTCAATATCCGCGCAATATTGAGGGTGTTGAGGTAGGGTTGCTGTTTAAGCAGGTGGACGGGAACAGGGTTAAGATAAGTTTCCGTTCGTCAGGGAATGTAGATGTTGCCAAGGTGGCTAAGTCTTTTGGCGGCGGCGGTCATGTCCGGGCTTCGGGTTGTACGTTGGATGGACCTTTGCCAAATGTAATTCAGCAGGTAGTGGCAGCAATAGGGCGTGCTTTGGAATGAGCGACATCAACAATAATAAGGACTCAGTTGCTTCGAATGGCAATAGCCGCATACCTCTGGAAGGGGTTCTTGCTGTGCATAAGCCGGCAGGATACACCTCCCATGATGTTGTAGCCAAAGCCAGACGTATACTCGGAATGAAACGTATTGGTCATACAGGTACCCTGGATCCTCAAGTGACAGGTGTGCTGCCCTTATGTTTGGGTAAGGCTACTCGGGTTGTTGAATATATTCAGGAGCTTCCCAAAGAATATGAAGCACAGTTGACCATAGGCTATGCAACAGATACTGAAGACTGGACCGGACAAGAAACCGCTCGAGTGGAACAAGCTGTTCTTGATATGGATGAGCTTCTTCGGGTGCTGCAAGCTTTTGTCGGCACTATTCAGCAAGTTCCTCCTATGTATTCAGCGATCAAAATTGAGGGCAAACGTCTCTATGAATTAGCCCGGCAAGGTCAGGAAGTTGAGCGACCTGCCCGAACTGTTCATATCTATGCACTGGAGCTGATTGACGCGCATTTGGAAGAGAAGTATCCGAAGGTACGCATTCGGGTACGCTGCTCCAAAGGCACTTACATTAGAACCTTGTGTGTTGATATCGGACGAGCTCTTGGTTATCCTTCTGTTATGA
This sequence comes from Paenibacillus sp., assembly GCA_029239545.1. Taxonomy (GTDB): domain Bacteria; phylum Bacillota; class Bacilli; order Paenibacillales; family NBRC-103111; genus Paenibacillus_AA. Next base: position 14,856 of record JARBUQ010000016.1, on the reverse strand, counting down.
GTGAGTTGGTTCGCACCTCTACTGGCAACATTACATTGGACCGATGTTTGACCTTGACACAGATCGAACAGCTTCAGCAGCAGGGAATGTTAAGCGAGGCTCTTATTGCTACGGATGAAGCGATAGCTCATATTCCCAGAGTTGACGTAAGTGCCGAAGCAGCGCTTCATGCTTCACAAGGAAAGAGCATCCCGGTGTCCCAGTATGTTCAGAGTCACAGTCAGGAAGGCGAGACTGGTTGCTTGATGCGAGTGTACGGTCCTGAAGAGCAGTTTATTGGTATATTCCGCAAAGACCCGGAGCAGGCGCTTCTGCGGCCGGAGAAAGTATTCGTGTAGCTTCAGGCTGCAGGAACAGTAGGTGAATGAATTCCTATGCAAGTCATTGAGCTAAGCTATCCTTTATCCTTATCTAAATTAGCTGTTCCTGAGACCGGCCAGGTTCTGGCCATCGGGGATTTTGACGGTCTTCATCTCGGTCATCAGGAAGTGATTCGTCAGGCTGTCGAAACGGCTCGCAAGCAGCATATACCCGTCTCGGTCATGACGTTCCACCCCCATCCACGCGAGGTACTGGGTCATGAGCGCTATTCAAGGTGCCTTACTCCCCTCGAAGATAAGCTTGAAATGCTTGCGAAGCTTGATGTTGCAAGCGTATATTTGGTGCATTTCGACTTGGCTTTTGCGCAAGTTACGGCTGAGGAGTTCGTTACTGAGATGCTGATGCCGCTGCGTCCTGATACGATAGTTGTTGGCTTCGATTTCGCTTTCGGCAATCAGGCCAAAGGCAATGCAGATACCCTTTGTGTGTCAGGACATGGCCGTTTTGCCGTTCAAGTCGTGCGCCCCTTCCACCAAAATGGTGAAAAGGTAAGCAGCACCTTGATTCGGCACTGTCTGGAGACTGGCCAAATCGAACACGCAGCCAGACTATTAGGCCGCAGCTACTCGATTAAAGGCACCGTTGTGAACGGTGAAGCCAGGGGGCGCCAGATCGGATTCCCGACTGCGAATCTGGCTTTGGATGGCTGTTATGTGTACCCGGTGAATGGCGTATATGCCGTTCAGGCGGAGGTTGAAGGCAGTATATATGGCGGTGTTATGAATCTTGGGACGAAGCCAACCTTCTCAGAAGGTTCCCTTGTCAGGACGTTTGAGGTCCATTTATTCGACTTCAATCGAGAAATTTATGGGGAAGCGATGAGAGTTGAATTCGTTTCCTATTTGCGCGCTGAGCGCAAGTTCAACTCGATCGATGAATTAATTGGTCAAATTCACAATGATGTGGAAGCGGCCAAGCAATTATTGCTCAAGCAATCACAAGTATGATGTTGTAAGGTTCTGTTTTACAAGCGCTGCGGGAATGTGGTATACTGATTTTCGTGCCTGCTGCATTATACCTGCAGAGGCTTAACCTAAGCTTGGAAATACGAGATTCACCGACGTACTCTCGGCTTATGGCGATTATAATGGAAGAGGAGGTGACCGAGATGGCATTGACACAAGAGCGTAAGAACCAACTGATCGCTGAATACAAAGTTCATGAGACAGATACAGGGTCTCCTGAAGTACAAGTCGCGATCCTTACACAGAATATCGTTAACTTGACAGACCACCTGCGGACGCACAAGAAAGATCATCATTCGCGTCGAGGTTTGTTGAAGATGGTAGGACAACGCCGTAAATTGTTGGCTTACTTGAAGAACAAAGAGGTTAGCCGTTACAGCGCTTTGATCGAGCGTTTGGGCTTGCGCCGCTAAGAAACAAGATTAGAAAACAACCGTGTCGGCTTCGGCCACAGGTTGTTTTTTTGATGAGCAAATATTTTCGAAGGAAAATAATGTTTTGCGTAAAGAAGGAAATACTGTTTAGTGTGCAGAATAAGAGTGAGATGGACAATTAGAACCTGGAGGGCAATTATGGAGAAGAAAGTGCACATGGAATTGGGAGGAAGGCCGTTTACCTTGGAGACGGGCCGACTTGCCAAGCAAGCCAACGGTGCAGTCATCGTACGTTACGGAGATACGGTTGTGCTCTGTACGGTAACCGCGTCCAACGAACCCAAAGATTTAGATTTTTTTCCTCTGACTGTGAATTATGAAGAGCGTTTATATGCAGTAGGCAAAATTCCCGGCGGATTTATTAAAAGAGAAGGCCGCCCAAGCGAGAAGGCGATCCTGTCGAGTCGGTTGACTGATCGTCCGATCAGACCGTTATTCCCGGAAGGTTTCCGTAACGATGTACAGATCGTTGCTATTGTCATGAGTGTGGATCAGGATTGCCCATCTGACATTGCGGCTATGATTGGAACCTCTGCTGCTCTAAGCATATCGGATGTTCCGTTCAGCGGTCCTATCGGGGGAGTAATAGTAGGTCGCATTGATGGCCAATTCATTATTAATCCGACACCTGCGCAGGAAGAGAAGAGCGATGTATACCTGGTTGTAGCAGGGACTAAAGATGCCATTATGATGGTTGAAGCTGAAGCCAACGAAGTATCCGAGGATGTTATTCTCGAAGCCATTATGTTCGGGCATGACGAGATTCGCAAGATCGTTGCCCTGCAGGAGCAATTCGTGGAGCTAGCCGGCAAGCAGAAGATGGAAGTAAAACTGCATGCGGTTGATTCCGAAGTGAACGGAGCAGTTCGCAGCTATGCGCAAGAGCGATTGGTTGAAGCGATCAAGATTACCGAGAAACATGCTCGTCAATCGGCAATCGATGCAATCAACGCGGATACTGTAGCTAAGTTTACAGTGGAATATGCTGAGGAATCCGAAAAGATTAAAGATGTTAAAGAGGTTCTTTATGATATCGTAAAAGAAGAAGTACGCCGTCTGATCACCCATGACAAAATACGTCCGGATGGACGCGGCTTGAATGAGATTCGTGCGATTGATTGTGACACTTCGATCCTTCCTCGTACTCATGGATCCGGTTTGTTTACGCGGGGTCAAACTCAGGCGCTTAGTATTTGTACGCTGGGAGCTCTGGGAGATGTGCAAATTCTGGATGGCCTTGATCTTGAAGATACCAAACGGTTTATGCATCACTACAATTTTCCACCATTCAGCGTGGGAGAAGCAAGACCATTACGTCCTCCGGGAAGACGCGAAATTGGTCACGGCGCATTGGGCGAGCGCGCCTTGTCGAAGGTCATTCCAAACGAAGTTGATTTCCCGTACACGATCCGTCTGGTGTCAGAAGTATTAGAATCCAACGGCTCAACTTCACAAGCGAGTATTTGCGCAAGTACACTTGCTATGATGGACGCAGGGGTACCTATTAAGGCACCTGTAGCGGGAATTGCGATGGGCTTGATTAAGGACGGAGATCATTTCTCCATTCTGTCCGATATTCAAGGTATGGAAGATCACCTCGGTGATATGGATTTTAAGGTAGCGGGCACTGCTGAAGGTGTTACAGCTATTCAGATGGATATCAAGATTGACGGAATTAGCCGTGACATCCTGAAGGATTCACTGGAGCAGGCAAGAGAAGGCAGATTGCACATTCTGGGTAAAATGCTTGAAGCGATTCAGCAACCAAGAACGAGCTTGTCGCAATATGCTCCTAAAATTTTGACCATGCAAATTAATCCTGACAAAATCCGCGATGTTATTGGTGCTGGCGGTAAAATTATCAATAAGATTATTGAAGAAACAGGTGTCAAAATTGATATCGAGCAGGATGGCCGTGTGTTCATATCCTCATCCAATGAGCAAATGAATGATAAAGCCAGATCGATTATCGAAGGTATCGTCCGCGAGGTTATTGTTGGTGAAACATACCTGGGAACAGTGAAGCGCATTGAGAAGTTCGGAGCGTTCGTAGAAATTCTTCCTGGCAAGGAAGGACTTGTGCATATTTCACAGGTGTCTACAGAGCGTGTTGCCAAGGTCGAGGATGTGCTTAAGCTGGGTGAGCAAATTACAGTAAAAGTTACGGAAATTGACAATCAAGGACGGGTTAACTTGTCCCGCAAAGCAACTTTAGTTCCTCAGGGAGCCACTCCGGAGAAGGTCTAGTTTTTTCCGGAAGCTCGTTACATTCCATATCCAAACAAAGATGAAGAGCCAGAGAAGTCTGACTCTTTTTTCATGCGCACATAGTTTGCAGACTGAAGATGCATATCCGCCATTAAGCACGTACTCCACATGCGAAATGTAGGATACGGTATAAATATCGGTCAATTTACATAGGATGAGGGTATCATTGGACAAGGACGGGGGATCAGATGGATAAACGTTGGTTATTCCTGGGTGGGGCAGGTTTGTTGATCACTTGGGGGATCTATCAATCGGACAGTATGGATGCATTCGTGAAATCAACTCAGAACAAGGAGACGATTGCATTACAGAGTGTACATCAGGATCAACAACTCCCGCAGCCAACCGCTGTGCAGCAGCGGGAGCCAACCAAGGATGCAGAAGCAGTCCCTGAGCAACGAGCAGTAATTGCCCCCGCTGATAGTAAAGCTATTGCCGAGAATCATGCCAAATTGCTGGACAAAATTAAGGAAGAAGCTAAGGGCCGCACGCAGCCAGCGATTGATGCTAAGCTTGATCGAGTATGGAAGGCGATTCCCGGTTTGAACGGACTAGAGGTTGACGTAGAGGAAACTTGGCGCCAAGCCATTCAGCTGTCCAATACGAATGCAGCGACCTTTCCACTGATCTACAAACCGATTCCGCCAGCTGTTCGTTTGGAGGATCTGGGGGCACAGCCAGTTTACAAGGGCAATCCGCTAAAGCCTATGGCAGCTTTGATGATAAATGTTGCTTGGGGCAATGAATTTCTGCCTGGAATGCTTGATGTTCTGGAACGTCAGAAGGTTAAAGCTACTTTTTTCTTTGACGGTTCCTGGTTGAACAAGAATGAAGCAATCGCCAAATCCATTGGGGAGAAAGGGCATGAGTTGTCCAACCATGCTTATTCTCATAAAAATATGAGCCAGCTTGGTCGAGAGCAGGCCATTGATGAAATTGTGAAAACTCAGAAGCTCTTGGATAAACTGGGTGTGAATAATAAATTGTTCGCTCCTCCGTCTGGTGATTTCGATGACGAGACTGTCAAAATTGCCAAGGAACTGGGGCTGCAAACGATCTTGTGGACCTTGGACACGGTTGATTGGAAAAATCCCGGCGGGGAATCGATCGTCAGGCGCCTGACTCCTAAGCTGGAGCCTGGTTCCATGATCTTGATGCACCCGACTTCATCATCGAGTGAAGCATTGGAACAATTGATTAAGAATATAAAAGAAAAAGGTCTCGTTCTTGGGACGGTTAGTGAATTAATTTCCCCTGAACGAATACCAGTGGTTGAGCAGCAGATCAAATTCTGATATATTGGAAACATTGTTTGGTGATTATTTACATCGTGAGGGGGTGTCCCGGTTGGAGAGACTGCAATTACAAAATGGATTACGTGTAATTCTGGAGAAAATCCCCACATGTCGTTCGGTTTCATTTGGCATATGGGTGAAAACAGGGTCGCGTAATGAGAACGAGACGAATAACGGGATTTCCCATTTCATTGAGCATATGTTATTCAAAGGAACGGAACGTTTCTCTGCCAAGGAAATTGCTGAGATATTTGATGGAATCGGCGGTAATGTGAACGCCTTTACTTCTAAGGAATACACTTGCTTTTACGCGAAGGTGCTCGATCAGCATTTGCCGATAGCCGTTGACGTGCTTGCCGATATGTTCTTTAACTCGGTACTAGATCCGGCGGAGCTGGACAAAGAACGTAATGTTATTTTGGAAGAAATTTCGATGTATGATGACACACCGGATGATTTGGTACATGACTTGATCGCAAGAGCATCCTATCAGAACCATCCACTCAGATATTCGATTTTGGGAACCAAGGACAACCTGGAGAACATGAACTCTGAGACACTCAGGGGTTACCTGAAGAGCCACTACCGGATTGACAATACGGTCATTAGTTTGGCCGGTAATATTGATGATAACATTGTTGCATTGTTGGAGAAGCACTTCGGCGCATTTGCGAACTCTGGGACCGCCCAAGATATTGTAATTCCCCAATATTCCGGCCAATCGATCTTTCATAAGAAGGAAACGGAACAGAACCATATTTGCTTGGCTTTACCGGGCTGTTCGTTGAACGATACGCTTCTGTACCATATGATTTTGTTAAACAACGTGATTGGAGGGGGCATGAGCTCACACTTATTCCAAGAAATCCGGGAGAAACGTGGGCTCGCCTATTCCGTCTATTCTTATCATTCCGCTCATCTGGATAGCGGTCTATTCACCATCTATATGGGTACAGCACCTAAGCAGTCGAAGGAAGTGCTGGAGGTTACGATGGAATTACTGCGCAATCTTGCTGACAACGGACTTACCCAGACGGAACTGAAGAAAGGTAAAGAGCAATTGAAGGGAAGCTTTATTCTGAGCCTGGAAAGCACCAGCAGTCGGATGAACCGTCTAGGCAAGAATGAGCTTATGACTGGGAAGCACTATACGATGGATGAGATATTGGACCGGATTGATGCTGTAAATATGGAGGACCTGCAGACGCTGACTTCCAGGTTATTCGCCCAGCCGTTCTCCCTTTCCATGGTCGGTAAATCAGATCAGACGATTACTGCGTTTGGGAGGGAGCCTCTTGTCCTTGCTTAATGTAGTTAAACTGATGAGATTACCCGGAACCGAGGATGTACATCCTCCACAGCGTATGTCTGAACAGGCAAGCGGATTCGATTTGTATGCGGCTGTACCTGTTGAAGAGCCTCTCGTTCTGAAGCCAGGCGAACGTGCCTTGGTACCTACGGGGATTGCGATTGCGATGCCGGAGCAACTGGAAGCACAGATTCGTCCGCGCAGCGGATTAGCTTTTAAGCACGGCATTACTTGTCTGAACACACCCGGGACGATTGACGCTGATTATCGCGGCGAGATCAAGGTATTGTTAATTAATTTGGGGCAGCAGCCCTTCGAGATCGTACGTAATGAACGAATAGCCCAAATGGTGTTTCAACATGTGCCTCCTGTGCAATTGGAGACGGTATTAAGTCTGGATGATACAGAACGAGGATCTGGGGGCTTCGGCCACACGGGTTCCCGATAGCATTGCAGAACGCTTTCCTTAATTGGAAGGCGTTTTTTTGTTCGCCCAAATAAGAAGGGTAAGCTGACCGGCGCCCAAACTTGATTAAGGGGACAGGTTTGGGCTGGAACCTATCATTCCCACCCGGCATAAGATGTCATATCTAAGAGGGAGAGGAAAGGAGCGTAACGTTGCCATGTTGACAGGAGTACAAGTCGCTTTCATTGGTGGAGATGCCCGGCAGTTGGAAGTGATTCAGAAATTTGTCGAGTTGGACGCTACTGTCCTATTGATCGGATTTGACAATTTGCAGAATCAATACAGTGGGGCTACGAAGAGCGCCTTATCACCAGATGTTCTTCAGGGAGCCGATGCAGTTATTTTGCCAGTGGTAGGAACCGACGATAAGGGTGTAGTGGATTCTTTGTTTTCTACAACCGAGCTTCACATAACCGAGGAGCATATCCGTCATTTGCCCAAGCATGCCAAAGTTTACACAGGGATGGCGAAACCTTACCTGAAGTCCTTATGCGCTTCTGCTGGAATCTCGTTAGTGGAATTGCTTGAACGGGATGATGTAGCGATTTATAATTCCATACCTACAGCTGAAGGGGCCGTCATGATGGCTATTCAGAATACGGACATCACGATTCACGGCTCCATTTGTATGGTTCTTGGCCTGGGAAGGACCGGATTTACAATGGCCCGAACGCTACAAGGCTTAGGTGCAAAAGTGACGGTAGGCATACGCCGGCAGGAGCATTTTGCCCGTGCTTGGGAGATGGGATTTACTCCGTTTTATTTGAACGATCTGGCTCAGCAGGTCACGAATATCGACTTGCTTTTTAATACGATACCGACTATGATAGTCACAGCGCAAATTATTGCCAATATTCCACACCGGGCGGTTCTTATCGATCTGGCCTCCAAGCCAGGCGGAATGGACTTTCGCTTCGCTGAGAAGCGCGGCATCAAAGCGATGCTCGCCCCTGGTTTACCTGGAATCGTCGCTCCCAAGACAGCTGGACGTATCATAGCCAACACAGTCAGCCAGTTGATTTTGGAAGATGCCGTTACAGGGAGGAATTCGCAATGAATTGGCAAGGAAAAACAGTCGGATTCGCATTAACCGGGTCCCACTGCACATTCGCTGAAGTTATGCCTCACATACAAGCTTTTGTTGATCAAGGCGCGCGAGTTATCCCTATTGCATCGCAGACATTAATGACCACAGACACGCGTTTTGGCACTTCGGAAAATTGGCAGAAACAGTTGAAAGATATTACAGGGAATGATATCATTTCTACAATTGTAGCTGCAGAGCCCTTGGGTCCATCCAAATTGTTAGATGTAATGCTGATCGCTCCATGTACAGGGAATACAACGAGCAAGCTGGCTAATGCCATGACAGAAAGTGCAGTACTTATGGCAGCTAAAGCCCAATTGCGCAATCAGCGACCATTGGTGCTGGCCATTTCTACGAATGACGGTCTCGGTTTGAATGCCGCTAATATAGCTAAGCTGCTAGTTGCCAAGAACATATATTTTGTTCCGTTCGGACAGGACGCTCCCAATGTGAAGCCTAATTCCTTGGTAGCCAGAATGGAGCTTGTCCTTGAGACCTGCGCAGCAGCCCTTGAACATAAGCAGATTCAGCCTATGGTTATAGAAAAGTTCAATTATATGAACTCCTAATACATTATTTTTGCATAAGGGGAGAACCAGAAGATGTCGAATCAAAAGCAATTTACTGTAGCAGTAGTCGGAGCAACCGGAGCCGTTGGCGAGCAAATTATTCGCTTATTGGAAGAACGGAATTTCCCCATCAAGGAATTGAGGCTTCTGTCTTCCTCGCGTTCAGCAGGTAAGAAGGTAGTGTTCAAAGGAACTGAGGTAGTCATTCAGGAGGCTACACCAGACAGCTTCGAAGGTGTGGAAATTGGTTTATTCAGTGCAGGCGGAGATATAAGCCGTCAGCTGATTCCACATGCTGTTCAGCATGGTGCGGTTTGTATTGATAATACAAGCGCATTCCGTATGGATCCGGAGACCCCTCTAGTAGTACCTGAGGTGAACGTAGACAAGATCAATGAGCATAAAGGGGTTATCGCCAACCCGAACTGTTCTACGATTCAGATGGTAGCCGCACTCAAGCCGCTGTATGACCGGTATGGCATTTCCAAGATTATCGTTTCTACTTATCAGGCTGTATCTGGTGCAGGCGCCAAAGCTATTGATGAAATGCTTCGTCAAAGCAAAAGTATCCTCGAGGGAAATGAAGCTAATCCGGATATTCTTCCGGTTGGTTCGTTGCCAGTTAAGCATCAAATTGCTTTCAATGCGATCCCGCAGATTGACAAGTTTACAGATAATGGGTTCACTTATGAAGAAATGAAGATGATTAATGAGACAAAGAAAATTATGGGGGACGATACACTCGAAGTCACAGCGACTTGTGTGCGTATTCCTGTTGTTTACGGTCACTCGGAGTCCGTATATGTGGAATTGAAATCGGATTTTGACGTGGAAGAAGTGAAATCTTTACTAGCTAATTCACCTGGAATCATTCTTCAGGACAATCCTCAGGAGCAGCTTTACCCGCTGGCTACTGATGCGGCAGGTAAGCTCGAGACTTTCGTAGGACGCGTTCGACGCGATTTGAATAATCCACGTGCTCTTAACATGTGGATCGTTTCGGATAATTTGCTTAAAGGCGCAGCCTGGAATGCTGTGCAGATTGCTGAATATATTGCTATTGAACAACAATAATCATCTTATAGTTATTTTTGTGAGGGTAACATAGCTTGGAGGGAAGACGATGCGCATTCTTGTGCAAAAGTTTGGCGGAACTTCCCTCTCCGATGCCCAATCCAGAGCTCATGCCATTCATCATATCCAACATGCACTAATCGAACATTATGCACTAGTAGTCGTAGTTTCCGCAATGGGTAGACGGGGAGATCCTTATGCCACGGACACACTGTTGGATTTGATCCGGCATAACAGCAATGCCATTCCCGCGAGGGAAAAAGACATGCTTCTTGGCTGCGGAGAGATTATCTCTGCGGCTGTTCTATGTAGCGAATTGAATCACTTATCCATTCCTGCTGTCGTGCTCACTGGGGGTCAAGCAGGAATACGAACGGACGGCCGTTTTGGTAACGCACACATTGAATCGATACAGCCTACCCGAATTTTGAACCAGTTAAGTTTGGGGAAGGTAGTTATCGTGACTGGTTTTCAAGGACAATCTGAGGACCAGGATGTAACGACGCTTGGACGCGGTGGGAGTGATACGTCTGCAACGGCATTAGGTGCTGCATTAAAAGCCGAATACGTAGATATTTTTACGGATGTGAACGGGATATTTACTGCCGACCCTCGGCTTGTAGCAGATGCCCAAGCGATCGTGAGCGTCACCTACGCCGAAATATGCAATATGGCCTATCAGGGAGCCAAAGTAATCCATCCCAGAGCGGTCGAGATTGCGATGGAGGCGAATATCCCGATTCGGGTTAGATCTACTTTTACACAGGATCTAGGCACTTTGGTCGCTTCACCGGATTCATTGAGAACATTAAATATGCCTCTAAGAGATCGGTATGTTACAGGTATTGCGCATGTTCCGTCTCTGACACAAATACGAGTAGCTGCCCAAGAGGGACAGTATGATTTGCAATTAAGTGTATTTAAAGCAATGGCCCAGCGTCAGATCAGCGTGGATTTCATTAACGTTAACCCTTCTGGAGTCATGTACACCGTATTTGATTCAGAAGCCGCAAGAGCAGTCGACACGCTTAATCAAATGGGGTATCATCCTACGATTCAACAGGGCTGTGTCAAAGTTTCTGTTATTGGAGGCGGGATGAATGGAGTACCCGGTATTATGGCTCACATTATTGAAGCCTTGACCGAGGAGGATATTCAGATTCTGCAATCAGCTGATTCGAATACAACGATCTGGGTGTTGGTAGGGCAGGCCGATATGGTTAAGGCGGTGCTTGCTCTGCACCAGAAATTTCAATTACACAAAACGATTTAATTGAGGAGGAAATTTTGCGTGGATTTCGGTAGAGTTATCACCGCCATGGTCACCCCATTGAATAACGAGTTGCAAATTGACTGGCAGCAGGTTGACACCCTTATTGATTATTTGATCGAGGAGCAGCAAACCGACACAATCGTCGTAAGCGGCACAACAGGAGAATCTCCAACCTTGAACGATGAGGAGAAGCTTCAGCTGTTCGAGGCAGCTGTCAAGCGCGCTCAGGGACGCTGCCGCATCATTGCAGGCACTGGAAGCAACGACACCCGTCACTCCATTCATCTAACCCAGGCAGCAGAGCAAATCGGGGTTGACGGCATTCTGCTGGTCGCTCCTTATTATAATCGTCCTTCTCAGGAAGGCTTGTTTCAGCATTTCCAGGCTATAGCGGCTAGCACCAAGCTTCCGATTATGCTGTATAATGTACCGCACCGTACTGGAATTCATTTGGCAGCCGACACGACGATCCGGTTGTCCCATATTCCGAATATTGTGGCCTCCAAGGAAGCAACTCCTGATTTGAATCATATAACCGAAGTAATAACGAGATCACCAGAGGGCTTCAGAGTTTATGGCGGTGATGACAGCTTAACGCTGCCGGTTCTATCAATTGGCGGGTATGGTATTGTCAGTGTAGCCAGCCATGTAATTGGCAAAGAAATGAAACAGATGGTGAAAGCTTATTTGGTCGGGGATATTGCTCTGGCAGCTCAGCTCCATGCTAAATTATTTCCAATTTTCACTGGGATATTCCGCGTGCCAAGTCCTGCGGGAATTAAGCATGCGCTAAACTTAAAAGGGGTCCAAGTTGGCGGCGTACGCTTGCCGTTGCTTGCGGCTTCTGAAGACGAAGGCCGATTTCTGGAGTCTCTTTTTTAACGATTTATTCAATGCTGCTTCAGCATCGGTATTTCGTTTTGGGGTACAATAAACCCACTTGACTTGTTTTCGGTCACAGGCATCATGTATAATAATGGCAAGTGACTGGTTCGGTTATCAGTAAAGGTTTGTTCATTGAAGATCGTCGTCAATATATAAAATTAGGAGGTATAGTCTTGTCTAAGAAAAATATAGATAAATTATCCATTTTCGCTCTTGGCGGCGTGGGCGAAATTGGGAAAAACATGTATGTTGTCCAATATGCGAACGATATTGTGGTGATTGATTCCGGATTGAAGTTCCCTGAGGAAGATATGTTGGGGATTGATATTGTAATTCCCGATATTTCCTACCTGACTGAGAATCGCGATAAAGTTAGAGCCATTCTCATTACACACGGACACGAAGACCACATTGGCGGATTACCGTATGTGCTGAAGATTCTGAACGTGCCTATTTATGCAACCAAACTCACCATGGGGTTGATCGAGAGCAAGCTGAAGGAAGCGAATCTTCTCGGAGATACGAAGCGTTATCTGATTAACGGGGATTCCGAGCTTCAGTTAGGTTGTATGAAAGCCTCATTCTTCCGCACCAATCACAGTATTCCGGATTCTGTTGGAGTGTGCTTGGCAACACCTGAAGGCAATGTTGTTCATACCGGAGACTTCAAATTCGACCAAACGCCTGTTAACGACCAATATGCCGATCTACACAGAATGGCAGAGTTGGGAAGTAAAGGCGTACTGGCTCTTCTCTCTGACAGTACGAACGCGGAACGTCCCGGTTACACCGGATCCGAGCGTAACGTAGGGAAAGAGTTAGAAGAAGTGTTTCGTAAGGCCAAACAACGTGTCATCGTAGCTACATTTGCCTCTAACGTTCATCGGGTGCAGCAAGTTATTGACGCTGCAGAAGTCACACGTCGTAAAGTAACCGTAATTGGCCGGAGTATGGTGAATGTGGTTGCCATCGCTTCGGAGCTTGGTTATTTGAACATACCTGACGGTATCCTGATTGAGCCTGAGGAAGTGAACAAGCTAGCAGCGGATCGTGTAGCCATTTTGTGTACGGGCAGTCAAGGGGAGCCGATGTCAGCATTGACACGGATGGCCAGATCGACTCATCGCAAGATCGACATCTTGCCAGGTGATACGGTCATCATTGCAGCTACTCCAATTCCAGGAAATGAACGCTATGTGGGTCGTACAGTCGATGAACTGTTCCGCATTGGCGCGAACGTTATATATGGGCCAGGTTCTGTCTCAGGCGTTCACGTATCCGGACACGGTAGTCAAGAAGAGCTTAAGCTTATGCTTAACTTGATGAAGCCGAAATTCTTCATTCCGATTCATGGTGAATATCGGATGCTGAGGCAGCATGCTCTGCTGGCAGAAGCGGTTGGAATAGACCGGGAAGATATTTTTATCGTGGAGAATGGAGATACGGTTGAGATTCAGGGCGGTGTGGCACGCAGAGGATCGAAGGTTGCGTCAGGCAATACACTTATCGATGGATTAGGTGTAGGAGATGTTGGCAATATCGTCTTGCGAGATCGCAAATTATTATCTCAAGACGGGATCTTGGTCGTTGTAGTTACGCTTAGCAAGCAGGACGGGGCTATATTGTCAGGACCGGATATCATTTCAAGAGGGTTTGTTTATGTCCGCGAATCCGAAGGGCTTCTGGATGAGGCGAATCGGATCGTAACTAACACACTAAATCGGCTTATGGTTGAGAATGTCAACGAATGGGCCTCACTCAAAACACAGGTAAAAGATGCACTTGGACGATTTTTATATGAACAAACCCGCAGAAGGCCGATGATTCTTCCGATTATTATGGAAGTTTAGTTTATAAGTACAGTCACTTGTACACCTTATATAAACGTGTATAGGATTTAGCCCTCAGGATATTGATATCCTGAGGGCTTTTCGTTCTACAACTGTATAATTGGGAGCAGGTTTCACCGATACTAGGTAGTATTATTCCTCAGGAGGCTACCCATGGCTACTTATCCAACCAATGAACAGGAACCGCAGGAAATACCTGAAGATAAACGGAAAAATCCTGTGCTGGACAATATTCAACAGCTTGGACAGACAACTGCCCCAACAGCTGAATCGAATATTTACTGCATGACCATCATCGGTCAAGTGGAGGGACATATCGTCTTGCCCCCTCAGAATAAAACGACGAAGTATGAGCATTTGATTCCACAGCTCGTGGCTGCAGAGCAAAGCTCCAAAATTGAGGGTATGCTGATTATCCTTAATACAGTCGGAGGTGACGTAGAGGCAGGGCTTGCGATTGCCGAGATGATTGCATCCATTTCCAAGCCAACCGTAACCCTGGTGCTGGGAGGCGGTCATAGTATCGGAGTTCCCATTGCAGTCTCTGCTGACTTTTCCTTTATTGCTGAAACAGCGACCATGACGATTCATCCGATTCGGATGAACGGTCTTATTATCGGGGTTCCCCAAACGTTTGAGTATTTGGAGAAGATGCAGGAGCGAGTTATACGATTCGTCACACGCCATTCACGTGTGGAGGAGCAGGTGTTCAAGGCATTAATGTTTAAGACAGGGGAGCTCACAAGAGACGTAGGGACGACTGTGATTGGTAATGATGCTGTCAAGCATGGTTTGATCGATAGCGTTGGGGGGATTGGTGAAGCGCTCAGGGAGCTTAATCGGAGAATCGATGAGAAACGGGAAGCAAGAAACAATCCTGTTCTGGCCGTAGTGGGTACATCATGATCTTATATACATGCATGCCTGAGGAAATTGTTTTTGAGGGTTGGGACCAGATGCAGGAGCATTATTCCGAAGTGTATGTGGACGGTCTCTTAAT
>JARBUQ010000419.1 GCA_029239545.1 Paenibacillus sp. | reverse complement strand
AAAAACTTATACTTTCTTTAAATAAACCTGACCGGAGGTTCTTTCGAGGCCACTGAAAAAGTCTTCTTAGTTGAGTGGAACTGAATACACAAAGAAAAACGAACCTCTAGAGTCGCTTCTAAGGCTCGTTTCGCGTTCAGGGAGATATATTTGAACCCCCTAAAATCTATTATATTTCCCAAGTGAACAGTTTCTCAGTGGCCTCATGAAGTTCATCGATCAGGTTTTTTGGCGGTTGAGTTCAGTTGGCGCATGGGGAGGGCAAGCAGGTAGGTGGACTCCCAGTTTATGCTTCCGATGTCGTTTTCTTCAAAAACGTCCGGCTGTTGTCTTTGTGTTCCTTTGATTTTATGTTTAGAGGTTGGAACCCACAGACAAAAGTGACCACTCCATTTCTCCGCTCCACCTGCCTGCTCTTTGGGTTCCATGTACGATCAAGGCGCTACTTGGTTCTTTTCCCAGGTGATCCTCCACAGCTTTTCCCTCCCGACCTGCTTGTCGCACCCCCGGATATCCAACCCTTTCCGCCATTCCGCCTGCCTTAGTAAGGCAATCTTCGTTATTAACAAAGCGAAACTTACTAAATCTCTTCATTCGAGGCCTTATGCATCGGTTTGTTAACCCAAGTTACGCTATTAGCTAAGCTGCCTTAACCAATAGCATAAGATGAGTTTACTATTTCTCGTTTGCCTCCTTTTGGGGCTTGGATTCGTGATAGTTGGTTTGTTATTAGTTAAGTTTGCTTTACTAGCAAGCCTTGCTAGCAATTGTGTGCGAAATTTCATACAGATGCTATTAGAATCATGAGGCAAGTCGGAGAACGCATTACAGACTAACGGGAGCAAGGGGGAACGATGCCCGAAAAAGCAGATCGCTTACGGAGTCATTGCTAGGCACCTAAATAGTCGGATACCCTTGATAGTCTCGGCTTTAACCTGACAACATTGCCTTCGCTCTCCCCCAGAATCGTATGCTATCTAATTAAGCTCATAAAAAAACCGTTCCCCAAAAGAGAAACGGTCTTCATCAATGTGCCCTCTTACAGCTCCAAGCCTGTAATGCGCATCTGGCCCCAAGGAGCGATTTTCACTTGCACAATTGTATCTTTGGTTTTGTCCTCCAGCTCGCCGCCGGTTCCTTCCGGAACATAATAACGCTCCAAACCATATTTGACGGTAATCGCCTCATCCCATGAATAGCTCACTTTGCCTTTAATGATTTTCTCATCGCCGCTTACAGCAGGTTTGTCTGCATAAGCACCTATAGCGCGGTAGATCCCTTCATTATCAGGCTTAAGCACAACATAGATCACCTCTCCGCTGTCCGGCTTCTCACCGCTCTCTTTCCAGAGCTCCGGCTTAAGCGAACTGATCTCATAGTTAAGGATGACATAATCGCCATACAGCAGATCTCGCGGATCGACTGGTTCTGTCTGCAGCCGAATCTCTTCTCCCCACCAGCCAGCCGCATAATAGGAACCAGACAGTCCGAGCAGGAACAAGGTTTGCAAAGCAACCAACAGCAGTAATCGGCGTGAACGCCGCATTCCATTCAGCATGGTCCTCATCCGCTTATCCCTCCTTGGAATCATCTAAGAATTGTCGCCGGCGTCGGTTGAGCAGCCAACTCAATACGAGCAGCATCACACCGCCCATTATGAAGAACAGCGATTTGTCCATAAAATTCCACGTCAGCTTACCGTAAGCTATCATCGTAGTGAACAGGAACAGGATCGTCCCAATGTTAATCTTGAGCCGCCATTCCTCCGCATATCCGCGCCACAGCATATAGAGGGAGAACAGGAACAGGACGAGCAGCGTAATGAGTTCCACTGACTTGGCAGGCAAGTAAGCAACCGGCAGGAAAAGCAGCCATTCGAAAGCGCTCGTCTCCCGATGATTGCGCCATTTGCCAACTGCGGATACGGCGAACAAAACTAACATAACCGGCAGGTAGATTCTCGCATCCGCAAGAACATCCTCTATGAGCCGTAGACCATATCCATCTTCTGAGAACAACACGATAAACAATCCGACCAGATAGGCCGCAAGCAAGGGTGCCGATTGAATCGCGGTAAGCTTCGTGCGGTTGCGCACCCAATCTCCAGCAGCATACATAGCCATAACGGGTACGAGGAACCACAATAGCTTCCACTCCTTAGATGTTGCCAACAGAAGTGTGTGGAACAGTACACTTAGACAGAGAAACCATGTGAGCAGGCTGCTCTGTTGTTTGAAGACATAATAGCCCAGTCCTGCCGTCATGATAACTAGGGCTGTGTAGCTAAAGCTTTCGAAGGAAGATGTACTGTACAGCTGCGCTGCATGAAAGATAATCAGGCTGATGAAGAACAGGTAATGGCTGCGGTATATATAGGTGAGCAAAATCCCCGCAGTCCCCCATACTATAAAGGAAGAAGCAGTATAGGAGGTGAGATGGAACATCTGACCAACCAGAATAATTCCGGCTCCGAACGAAATAAGTCCAAGCCCCACAATGGCAATACCTAATCTGTCTTGCCCTTTATTCAACAGTCTTTCGCCACCAGCGTAGAAACCAGCCATCGCTCCGATTACGATCAGCATACGCAACCACGGAGTTATATCTTGCCAATTAGCAGCTATGAAGCTGAGTATCCCCAGACCGACCAGCACGCTTCCCAATACAGGAAGTACGCCTACGGCATGTTTCTTCTCCTCGTATAGGCCAAGCAGCTTGTTGTATTGCGCTTGGGTGATGATCTGCTTGTCGACCCATTTAACCCCTTCATGCTCCAGCCATTTTCTCGACATGTAATGACCCCCTCTGCTTCAGACATATTGGACTGCTCTTACATGTATATATGCATTTAATATAGCATTGTTTCGCAGATCATGTCCGCTATGATTTAAGTTAACTCGGCGATCCCTTGGTTTGCTCCGCCAAGGTCATGAGATCATGTCCTTTCAACGCTCCCTCGATAAGCTGAGGCAGTCTGTCAGGCGAGCAGCCAAAACACGGGATACCAAGTGCAGCAAGCTTCTTGGCAACCAAATCGTCATACGAGGGAACCCCCTGATCCGATAAAGCCAGCAAGCAGATGACCTTCACCCCCGCTTCATGCATTTGGGTCAATCTCTGAATCATTTCGGTTCGATTCCCGCCTTCATACAGGTCGGAGATCAAGATAAAGATCGTCTTGCGCGGCTCTGTTACGAACGGCTCGCAATAGGCGATCGAACGATTAATATCCGTACCGCCCCCTAGCTGAATGCCGAACAGCATATCTACCGGATCTTCAGCACACTGCTCGCTCAGATCAACGACCTCGGTATCAAATGCAACCACCTTCGTATCCAGAGCGGGCATACTGGCGAAGATAGCCCCAATAATCGAGGCATATATGACAGAATTGGCCATGGATCCGGATTGATCGATGTCGAGGATCACCGTCCACTCTTTGCTTCTGCGGGCGCGATCGTAGAAATATACCTTCTCGGGAAGGAGCAGCTTCCTGTCCTGATCATAGAACTTCAAATTTTTGCGAATAGTAGTAAGCCAGTCCAGTCCGGTAACAGATGGCAAAGGTGAATGCTGCCTGCGGTTCAATGCGCCTGTAACAGCCCTCTGAAGATTGTTGGACAGCCTCTTCATAATCTCTTCTACTACGGTCGCCACCAGTTGTCTCGCTGTTTCCTTGGTTTGCTCAGGAATCTTTCCCTTAAGAGACATCAGCATCGCTACCATATGAATGTCCGGCTTTACCTGTGACAGAAGCTCCGGCTCGAACAGCAGCTGCTTCAGTCCTTTGCGCTCGATCGCATCGGATTGAATAACGGATACAATGTCGGGCGGAAAAAAGGTCCGGATATCTCCCAGCCATTTGGTCAGCTTGGGAGAGGATGGTCCAAGTCCAGCACTTCTCCCTGAACGGCCGCCGCTCGCGCCTGCACTTATACCAGCCGCGTCCGCTGAATCATCATAGATAGCTGCCAGAGCCTCGTCCATTAACCGCGCCTCTTCGTCAAGCAGCTCAGTCGGATAATAGGGCTTCAGTTTATTTTCGGCTGCTGCGCCGAGAATTAAACGCCAACGCTTGATCTTCTCATGATCGATGGAATGACTCATAGGCTACAAATCTCCAAAATCGAATTCATTAAGCTCATTCAATTGCTCCTTCTCATCCTGACTCAAAGGCTGCTGTAGGACAGCCCCCGTCTGATCTGCACCGAGTCCCCACAAATCTCCCATCATCTCCGCAACAGCAGCCTTCTCCTTCGCCTCGAAAGTACTGAATGCTCTGCGCAGAAATACGAGTGACCGCAAGAAAGCATCCTGCTCAAGGGAGTGAATATACGCATCCAGCTGTGTCCACAGAGAGGCTCGCGAAAGCAAAGCGTATCGATTGCGCATCGACAATCCCTCGAACCAGCCTGCACCCAGATCAACTGGAATCCCGGGAGATAAACGCCGTGAAACTTCCCGGGCACACAGCTCGTCGGATATCTCATTGCGTTCCAGAAGAATAGCGAAGGAGAATCCGGACAACCTCGCATTCCGATCGTCTCTGGAGGCAAGCTCCTTCAGCTTGGCTAACCATAAAGGTTCATTTACGGTATCATAATGGTCCATAGCGACCTGATGGAGGGCTTGTATAGCACTGACCATAGCAGTTGCCGCATCATCATTACAGCCAGC
>JARBUQ010000015.1 GCA_029239545.1 Paenibacillus sp. | reverse complement strand
CTTTGTCTTTGGGTTCCAACCTTTAAAAAATATAATCCAAGGAACCCAAGGACAACAGCGATCGGAGCCCACCTGCCTGCCCTTTCATGCGCCTTACTGAACTCAACCGCCAAGGACCTGACTGGTGAACTTCGAACTTCCAGTCAGGTTTTTCTTAAAAACTAAAGCATTATAGAAGGACGGGAATTGCAGGATGCAGGACAGGAAGCCGCTTCGAATAATTATTTGGACGACGGAGAGAATAAGCTTGTCTATACCTTTGAAACGCTGCAAGCGTTGTGCCGCTGCGCAAGAGAAGGAAGATAATTAAGATCTTCGGAGGATACCACATTGAAAGAGACTAGGCATAATCTCTCCATCTTTGCTCTTGGCGGCGTTAATGAGATTGGTAAAAATATGTATGTGATCCAATACGCGGATGATATCATCGTGGTCGATTGCGGTTCGAAATTTCCTGATGAGCATTTATTAGGAATTGATTTGATCATTCCGGATATTACATATTTGTTGGAGAATCAGAGTAAAGTCAAGGCTCTGATTGTAACACATGGGCACGAAGATCATATTGGGGGTATCCCATACATTCTGAAACAATTGAATATGCCTGTCTATGGCACTCGATTGACGTTAGGGTTGATCGAGAGTAAGTTAAGAGAGCACGGCTTGCTGGGAAGCACCCGGTTCATTGAGATCGATTCGGATTCAAATGTTGATCTTGGAGCGGTGTCATTGAGCTTTTTCAGTACGAATCACAGTATCCCAGACTGTCTCGGTATTGTATTTCATACACCAGAAGGCAACGTTGTGCATACAGGAGATTTCAAATTCGATCTCACCCCGGTTAATGAACAGTACCCTGACCTATACAGGATGGCCAACATCGGTCACAGTGGTGTGCTGGCCTTATTGTCTGAAAGCACCAATGCGGAGCGCACGGGGTTTACACCCTCTGAACGTCTGGTTGGCGAACATATTGAGGAAGCCTTCAAAAAAGCCCCCAAAAAAATATTCATTTCTACCTTTGCATCAAACGTTCACCGGCTTCAGCAGGTCATCGATGCTGCGGGAAAAACGAATCGAAAGGTAGCCTTATTAGGCCGCAGCATGGTGAATGTGGTTACAATCGCAAGAAAGCTCGGATATTTGGATATGCCTGATGAACAGCTGATCGATACAAGCGAGGTGAATCGTTATTCTCCTGAATCAGTAGTAATCCTGTGTACGGGAAGTCAAGGCGAGCCGATGGCGGCCCTCTCTCGCTTATCCAATTCCAGTCATAGACAAATTGAAATCCTGCCTGGTGATACGGTTATTATTGCGGCAACACCTATTCCGGGGAATGAAAGAAATGTCTCTCGCATTGTGGACAATCTGTTTCAACTGAAAGCCAAGGTGATCTACGGCTCTGGTACTTTGACCGGGATGCATGTTTCGGGTCATGGCAGTCAGGAAGAGCTTAAATTAATGCTGACCTTGATGAAGCCCAAATATTTTATTCCCATACACGGCGAGTTCCGTATGCTTCACCAACATCGCTTGTTAGCTGAATCGGTTGGTGTAAGTCAAGAGAACACCTTTATACTTAATATCGGAGATGTTGTAGATATAAGCAACCAGACTGCCCGCCAGACTCGCAAGGTCCCTACCGGGAACATTCTTGTTGATGGATTAGGGATAGGTGATGTGGGAAATGTCGTTTTGCGTGATCGAAAGGTTTTGTCTGAGGATGGTATTTTGATCGTGGTAGTGACATTAAGTAAGACGGATAGCAAGATGATGTCCAAACCGGATATTATTTCTCGTGGTTTTGTATATGTTCGCGAGTCAGAGGACTTGATGGACGAAATCAATCGAATGACAGTGGCGGCTGTTAACCAGCTTTTGGAGATGAATGTGTCTCAGTGGGGAGTGTATAAGCAAACCATCAAAGAAGCGATTGGCAAATACCTGTATACACAGATTCAGAGAAGACCGATGATCCTGCCAATTATTATCCATGTGTAGTTATAAGAAAAGGGCTTGGCTGCATAGGCCAGGCCCTTTCGTGTATTCATTTAACCACTTTAGCTTTCGGCCAGCTTCTCGCCTTCAGTTCTGGTTAATCGGAACATAGGGACCATAACCAGAATACCAACGATGAAGAAAACTGCAGAAAGCTGGTACATCACAATAATGGAGAATTGATCCTTCAAAACGCCTGCGAGACTCATTGTAATAACCATAGCCCCCATGAATAGCGGAGTTAATATTCCATTTACCCGACCTACGAATGCTTCTTCCGTATTCTTCAGTATAATCGTATTAATCCCGATTTGCAGAGCTGGCATGAACAGACCGATTGCGAATTCACAAAACAAGGTTAGCCAGAAGTTAGTGGACCAGCCAATGATACATATTCCTACTGCACTGATGCCCATGCCTAGCATAACGAGTATGTGAGGTTTAATGCGGTTTGACAGCACCATGGTCACACCGCCGCCTATAATCATTGCCGCTCCATTGGCAGCAAATAACCATTGCAAGTAATTTTCTGACAGACCCAGGCGTTCGGTGACAATGAAGATGGCAAGGGGATGAATGAATCCAAGTCCCAGCCCGGCTGCAAGGAAGCCAGCGCCCAAGGTGATGAGAATTTTGCGCTTCCACACGTATTGAAATCCGAGCTTCATATCCTCGATGAGTGGTGAAGCATTTGCTGTCTTCTCCTCTTTCTGATCAGCTGGCAGCAGCATAAGCGCAAGCGCAGACAGCAGGAACGCTGCACCCACTATGCCCATAGAGATATGGATGCCTAGCTTTTGGTAAACGAAGGTACCTATAACGGGGCCCATGATCATGAATACAGCCATCATCGTCTGGAATAACGACATGCCTGCTTGCATTTGCTCGCCGGGTACATGAACCTTGAACAGCTTCATGCTTGAAGGCTGAGAGAACTGTGACAGGATGGCGGATACGAGAGTAGCGAAGAAAACGACCTTCCAAGTGCTGAACAGCAACGCCATCAGAATGAGGAAGATGGAGACGGCGCTTAGGAGATCACACCAGATCATCGTTCGTTTGGGCCGCCAGCGATCTGCGAATGTTCCGCCAATGAAGGAGAAGATAAAGATAGGTGCAAACTCAGCTACAGAAATGAGCGATACCGCAAGCCCGTTGCCGTTTGTCTGTTTGACAACGAATAACAGGATCGCGAAATTGCGAATCCAGATCCCGACTTGCATGAACAACCCCGCGGCCATAATCGCCTGGATAAACCGATTGCGCAGCAGTGAAGCCATGGATGGAGTACTGGTTGAAGTGTTGATGGATGACATAAATATAAAACCCCTTTAATCTTAAAATACTTAAATAAATACTGTGACCTATACATGTACGAAACAAATGTAGCTAAAGTTTCAACTTTTTGCAAGGGAACGTTTAGCTATAGTTATTTCTATTATGAAACCTTAAGCAGCTTTTTCGCGTAATAAACCCTTAGGAATAGAAAAGAAGGGGTGGAATGAATGGACGTAATCAACATGCAGAAGCAGCGGGGAAATCCACAGCTGCCTGAAGGTTGGAAGAAAAAGCTTGGAATTGGAATTATTGGAGTAGTGCTGGCCGGTGCAGCTTATTCTTCCTTTTATACAGTGGAGGAGCATGAGACAGCAGCCATTCTTACTTTTGGTCAATATACAACGGAAACTTCGGCTGGTCTTCACTTTAAAATGCCATATCCGATTCAACAAGTGGTCAAAGTTCCGGCTCTGCAGACCCAACGAATACAATTCGGATATCGCGAGTCCAATGGGAAGATTACACCCGTTAATGAAGAAGCACTTATGATTACTGGAGATGAGAACATCATATCCGCCGATGCAGTAGTGGAATGGAGAATAAGCAATGTGCGTCAGTACTTGTACAATATTGATGAACCGGAGCAATTCTTAAGAAATGCTTCCAGTGCAGCTATCCGTTCCGTAATTGGTGCTACCGCGCTTGATTTTGCCATCACGGAAGGAAAGACTGAGATTCAAGGCAAGGTCAAGGAGCGTCTGATAGAGATGCAGGAGCGTTACGAGACAGGCATCCAGGTGATGGATGTGAAGTTCCAGGACATCGAACCGCCAGAGGGCAATGTACAGGCGGCTTTCAAGGATGTTACCAATGCTCGGGAAGAGAAGAGCACCAAGATCAACGTAGCTAACAAATACGAGAATGACATATTGCCCAAAGCGCGCGGTGATGCGCAGATGATGCTGGAGCAAGCAGAAGGCGCCAAGAAATCCCGTGTTCTGAATGCTCAAGGTGACGTAGCCAAGTTTAATGCCATTTATAACGAATATGCCAAGAATAAGGGGATTACCGAGAAGCGGTTGATTCTTGAAACTTTGGAGAAAGTAATGCCGAATGCCAAGATACTCATTACGGACGGCTCTGGAGAAACTGTGAATTATTTTCCGGTAAATGAGCTGCTCAGACCGGGTACAGGAACGACACCTGCTGCTGGAGCAGGGGCTAATGCACAGGGAGGTGCGGCACGATGAGCAAAATGACGATGCAATCAAAGGTGTTTATCGGAGTTCTTGGTGTTATAGTGATCATTCTTCTATTTGCTTCCCTGTATGTAGTCAAGGAAGGCGAATATAAGGTCGTGCTCCGATTTGGTGAAGCGGTGCGGATAGAACCAGATCCGGGACTGGCTTTCAAAATTCCTTTTATTGAGAATTTAACCTCACTCCCCAAGTATCAGATGATATATGATAGCAAGGCTACCTCATCACTGACAAAGGATAAGAAACCGATTGAGGTAGATAACTACACGGTATGGCGGATCAATGACGCGAGACAATTCCTAAGAACAGCCAAATCATTAAGCAATGGCGAGCAGCGAATTGATGCAGCCGTATATAATACCGTTCGACGCAAGCTGTCTGAGATCGATTATGGCGAGATTATCAGCGAGAAAACACAACGCGGCAATCTGAACGATGATATTACAAGAGAAGTAAAGGAAGTATTAGAACGGGATAATTACGGAATCCAAATTGTTGACGTGCGGATTAAACGGACCGATCTTCCACCAGAGAACAAGGAAAGCGTATATAAGCGTATGATCTCTGACCGTCAATCCATCGCGACGAAATACTTGTCCGAGGGGGACGAGGAATCGAAGAAGATAATGGCGCGCGCGGATCGCCAGGCCGTTGAGTTGAAAGCTGAAGCGGAAGCTGTTGCGAAGAGAATTATTTCTGAAGGCGAACAGGAAGCTGGACGGATCTATAACGAATCATACAGCAAGGATCCGGAGTTCTATACCCTGTACAGGACGCTGGAGAGCTACTTGACTACGCTCAAGAATGAACCGGTCATTATGATGCCGATTAATTCTCCTTATGCCAACATTTTGTTAGGAAACTGATAGTGGAAGCAGCACGTAACATTCAAGAGCAGGTTCAAGCGGAGAATACCGTCTTGGGCCTGTTTTGTTTTAAATAAAGACATAATAATACCTTGTAAAGTAAGGGTGTTGCTATAAAAATTGGAAGTATGGTACTGTTGAACCATACCTTAATGAAGGAGCTAACCGCATACATGACAGAGCCGCTTCGACATCAAAGACTGGGGCTTCAGGTTGCATTAATCCTGGCCTCGATACTATGTACGCTTCTCATCGCAATTCGATTCGTCCTAATGGACCAAATGACCTACCGCTGGCTTATCGTTCCCAACCTGCTGTTAGCTTGGATTCCTTACCTGCTATCGGAATGGCTATGCCGAATTTACAACAAGACTAACCGTTTGACGATTGGACTTATTGCAGTGGGTCTGGCTTGGTTATTCTTTTACCCTAACAGCTCATACATATGGACGGATCTCGCTCACATTGGATATTTAAGCAAGCATGAGAGCCGATTCATGCTTCACTACGACGTACTAATCAATATAATGACGGCAGCGACGGGATGGTTACTGGGCGTGTTCTCTTTGCACAGACTGCATATGCTTGTGCATAGGGAACGAGGAGCGTGGCTAGCGAATACGTTTGCTGTTCTCGTGCTGTTTCTTAGCAGTATTGGAGTTTATCTGGGGAGATTCCTGCGATGGAACACCTGGGATCTGGTAACTAAGCCGATTTCGATTGTAACGGACTCTGCTAAGGCTCTGTTTGAACCGGAGGCTCTATTCTTTATTACGAGCTTTGCTCTGGTAACGGGCTCACTCTATTTTGTCTTATACTACTGGAAGCGCAGCCCACACTAAGAAGAGCCCAGGTGATTTATGAGACCGACGTTTTCATCCTACCTCAATCGTTTTCAAATTCGTCTTCTGTTGTTTTTGCTGCTGGTAGGCTCTATACCTTTGCTGGTCGCGGCCTTTGTGTTTAACGAGCAATCGTCGACATACGCAGCTCAAGAGCAATTTGAGCTAGCAGATCAATCCCATCAAAGGTTATTGGAGCGGATGAAGCAGGAGTTGAACTCAATCAGCAGAGATCTTAAGCGGATTGCCGATGATTATGCCGTTCAACGATATATGAATCGCACCGTCCAGCCGCTGGACCTGGGTGAAGAGCGGCGGCTTCGAGATTATACGGATATGCTGCTCAAGAAGCAAATTCCCCAGAACCGATATTTGCTCCAGATGTGCCTTAACGTTATTCAAGCAGGTCAAACGATATGCTCCCAAACCGATTCTGAGCATATCTTTTTTCTTACAGGGCAAGGACTGACTGGCAAAGGCATAACTCCTCTGCCAGCGGATGCTTCAAGCTATGGATTAAGAAGCTACGGGAACCAGACTGTAATCTCGACAGAGCCGATTGTTGAAACACAATCAAGAACCGAGCTTGGGGCCGTATATATGCTGATTGCCATCGATCGTATGTTGGCAGACTTCGACGAAGAGCCTTCCCAGAGCTACTATACGATCTATGATCAGAATAAACGCCTTGTATATGCAACTGAGTTGAGTAAGACAGACGATGAAGCCTTGTCTATGAAGCGAGAAGGGTTCGTTCATTCTGAATCCCGTATCGATATCCCTGAAGGGGAGTGGGTGTCGACGATGGAGTTTCAGATAAAGCCCAATTCCTCCCTAGCTAATATGCGGGATGTGCTGATAGGACTGTTCGTCCTGTTGGCGATGATTTCGGTCGGCAGCTCCATTCTATTCGCCAGACATGTTACCAAACCCCTTCACAGCCTGAGAGCTTTAATGAAGCGCGCCGAGTTAGGCGATCTGAAGGCTTATTGGATGGACGAAGGAATAGAAGAGATCAATGATCTGGGCAACAGCTATAATCAGATGCTGAATCGAGTGGAGGAGCTCATCAAGCAAGTGAAGCTGGAGGAAGCGCTCAAGAAGGAAGCAGAGATGGAAGCGCTGCAATATCAGCTGAATCCGCATTTTCTCTATAATACATTGAATACGATTAAATGGGTCGCCAAAATTCATAAAACTCCTCAGATATCCGATGTAGTCAGTGCGTTGGTGCGTCTCCTGCAAGCCAGCTTGGGCAAAAAAGGGGATTTCATAACGATCCGAGAAGAGATGTCCTTAATTAGAGATTATATGGAAATTCAAAGCTTTCGTTATGGGGAGCGGGTACGCATCGCTTTTGAGATTCACGAGCTTGCCGCAGGCTGCCTGGTACCCCGGATGATCCTTCAGCCTCTTGTTGAGAACGCGATTATTCACGGAATCGAGCCGGCCAAGAGGGAAGGACTGATTACCATTCGGGCATATCTGGATCGGGATTTGCTGGTTTGCGAGGTTGAGGATAACGGGGTTGGAATAGCGGCGAAGGATGAGGGGGCTTACGAGCCGGATGAGCTGATTCATTCAGTTAGAAGGAATCCTGTGGCCAGAGAAAGATTGAGCGGTGTGGGGTTAATGCATATTCGCGAGAAAATCAAGCTTTACTATGGGCCGGATTTCAAGATGTTTATTATCAACAAGCCAGGCCAAGGGACGAACGTAAGGATGTTTCTTCCCATTCATCAAAGCGAGGAGGAAGTACGATGAATGTGATTATCGTAGACGACGAACCGATCATACGGATTGGCTTGCGATCCATGCTGAATTGGGAAGGGGCGGGCCTGACTTTAATAGGTGAAGCAGAAGATGGAGATGAAGCTTGGGCACTCATTGAGGAGCAGGAAGTGGATCTGATCCTTACCGATTTGCTTATGCCCAGGATGGACGGCTTGGAGCTGCTTCGAAGAATCAAAGAAAACGATAAGGATGTTATGTCCATCGTCCTCAGCTGCCTGGATGATTTCAGTTGGGTGAAGGAAGCCATGAAACTGGGCGCCAAGGATTATATTCTGAAGCCGACCATGGAGCCGGATCAATTGCTGGATCTATTGGTAGAGGCGAAGCGAGAGCTTGCAGACAAACGATTGCAGAGAGATCGCGTGCTGAAGTGGAAGCAGGAGCTCGAGCTCACCAAGCATACCCAGTTGACCGCGAGGCTGCAGGCATACCTGCTGCACGCACAATTCGATGCTCAACTGGAGGCGGACCTTTTCGGAAATGAAGGGGGAGCTCGTCTGCATAACATGCTTCTGTACATGGGGGCGGGGCTATGGCCTGTCAAGCTGGACTGGGATCAGCTCGGCTATTATTGCGTATTGCGACTTGAGTCGGATCGGTTGCTCCTGCTCTATCCCGAGTCAGCAGAGAACCATTCTATGCCAAGAGGAGCTATTCAACTGTGTGAGCAAGTGGAGCATCTGCTTGAGAAGGATTCAGAACATTATGATTGGTTCATCAGTGAAGGCGAGCCAGCTTGTAATTTGATGGAATTGAAGCAAGCCTTGCACTGCTATGATCGTCAGATTGATGATCGATTCTATAATGAATCAAGAGCTCGGATTGTGGAGCGGTCTGCACAACTGCTCACTAAGCCGGCATCCTCCCTGCCCTATGAATCCAGAAGCGATTTATTGCGCTCCATCTCACACGGTAATACGCATGGGTTCCAGTTTCACGCTACTGAGCTTGGAATGAAGCTAGCCGAATCGAGAAGGCCTGTGTCCGAGGTGAAAGCTTTTGTAGCCGAGCTTCTGACGATGACACTCAGTTATGCCAAAGAACGCGGGTATTCACAGTTGGATGAGTTCGAGCTCATTTGCAAGCCGGCCGTTCATGTAGATCAGTGTACATCAATCCAGGAAATTCATAATTTATTGTTCAGGGTATACGGTGAGTTAGGTTTGCGTACGATTAGGGCTGATTCTGGTGGCTCTCCTGCTCGTACAGCCTCTCCTTTTATAAGAAAAGCGATCCAGTATATGCGGGAAAATTACCATCGCAATATTAGCACAGCCGATATAGCAGAGCATGTGAAGTTAAGCCGCAGCTATCTAAGTGATCTCTACGGCAAGGAAACCGGGGAATCGCTTAGTGAAACCCTCCTGTTGATTCGCATAGAAGAAGCCAAGAGGAAGCTGCGATCCGGTGAGATGAAAGTATACGAAATCGCCGAGGCGGTCGGCTTCCCGGACAGTAAGACGTTCGCCAAAGCGTTTAAAAGAATGGAGGGCTGTTCCCCAAAAGAATATGACTCGTCTAACAAATAGGCACCTTTTCTAACAAAGAGGTGTCTTTTCATTATATGGGGAACAGGTTACAGTGTAAGGATAGGATTGTATCAAGCTGGTACAGAGGAGGGCTGATAGGATGGAGTCCAATATTGCGATTAATCATCAGGAGCCTATTATTCAGGCAATAGGGGTGAAAAGGGCCTTCGGCAAGGGAACCGGAGAAGTGGTTGCGCTTCGAGGCGCCAATCTCTCGATACGTCCTGGACGTCTTGTAGCATTAAGAGGGAGATCCGGATCAGGCAAAACAACACTGCTCAATTTGCTGGGAGCGCTCGATCGTCCATCTGAAGGAGCCATCTACTTCAGCGGGGAAGAGATCACAGGGCTGTCTGAGAAGCAGCGGGATCGAATACGACGTAAGCAAATGGGCCTAATATTCCAATCCTTCGCCTTGGTTCCTTATATGTCGGCCTATGAGAATGTAGAGTTTGCTCTTCGAATTGCCGGAGTGCCCTCCAAACAATACCGCAAGCTGGCAGAGGAAGCATTGGATTTTGTTGGACTGAAACCCCGGATGAAGCATCGCCCTTATGAATTGTCAGGGGGAGAACAGCAGCGGGTCGCGATCGCGAGGGCGATTGCCCATCAGCCTACTTTAATTCTTGCCGATGAGCCAACTGCCGAGCTGGATAGCAAGATGGGACTGCAGGTGCTGAAGGTATTCAAGGATCTGGTTAATCAGGGCATGACTATAATACTGACAACTCACGATCCGGCCATTATGGAAATCGTGGATCAAGTGTACTCATTGGAGGATGGTGTCATTGTTGATGAAGGTTAATCTTAGAATTGGGATGCTGATAACGGTTGGTATGCTGTCCTTATGTATCAGTGCATGCTCCTTGCGTCCAATGGAAGAAGAGGCGCTTAAACCGCCACTCATCAAGCCAGTCAAAGAAAATTTCGAGGTTTACGAAGTGAAGCGGGGGACGCTTACGAAGCTAGTTACTGGAAGCGCTTCCGTTGTGCCCAGTAAGATGGAAAACTTATTTTTCAAGGAGTCAGGAGCACGTCTTCAATCTATGAATGTCAGTCTTGGGGCCGAGATCAAAGTGGGTGATGTAGTTGCTCAATTAGAAACAGGGGATCTGGACAGCAGGATTCGCCTGCAGCAATTGAATCTCGAGAAAGCGAAGATTGCTCTGGACCAGGTCAAGCAAGATCAACTGGGCAATATATCCGCCGTAAGGCTCAAAATGATAGATGTGGAAGCTGCTCAGATTCAGCTGGATTTGCTCTTGCAGCAGCTTCAGAGGACCAAGCTCGTAAGCGGGATCGCTGGGATCGTTACTTATCTAGACCCGATTAAGTCGGGAGAGACAGTTACCTCATTCAAATCGATCATTACTGTATCCGATCCCAATCAGGTTCAACTCCTATATGAGAACGGGAATTCGTCAGAATTGACGGGTGTAAACGTGGGGATGGATGTGAAGGTCAAGATTAGCTCTGATAAAGAGGTAGTGGGCACTATGCTGCAGACGCCAGCGACTGCACCGTTCACGGATAATAAAGCCCAGGCAGATAAGAACGCCAAGACGTTCATCATCGGAATTGACAATCTTCAACAGCTCGCCAAAATAGGTAGTTCTCTTCCTATAGTGATAGAGACGGAGAGAAGCGAGAACGTGCTGGTTATCCCGCGTGTAGGTTTGCGTTCTTATCTGGGCCGGGATTATGTCCAAATTCTTGACGGCGAAAGCCGCAAAGAGATAGATGTGGAGAAAGGCCTCCAAACAGGGACCGAGGTTGAGATTCGCAAGGGGTTAAAGGAAGGTCAGAAAGTCATTATATCCAATTAACGCTTAGGAAGTGGTTCAGTGGCTTTGTTCATAATGATTCTCCGCAAGATGGCCAAGAACAAGTGGCTGGAACTAAGCCTCTTACTTGGACTGATTGTATCCGTTGCTTTAGCCAGCTCTATGCCGATCTATACTAACGCTATTCTTCAGAGGATGTTAATTAAGGATCTGGAGATCTTGCAGCAAAATTCAGGGAAATATCCCGGAAGCAATACCACAATCGTCTATTTAACCGGAGACGGGTCTCCGGCGGAGTGGGCGAAAGAGATCAAGAATGCGGATCTGTTCCATAAGGAGCAGCAGACTAAATTCGGTCTTCCGCTTGAACAATCGTTCAGACAACGCAGCACGATGGGACATACGATTGTACCTAGTGATCCAACTAAAATAGATCCTTCGAAGAGCAGATTCGCAGAGCTTTCAGCGATAAGCAACATGCAGGATCACATTCGATTGATTGACGGGAAGCTGCCCTCCAAACAACCAGTCAATGGTGTTTATGAAGTGCTCATAACTGAGGCGGTTATGAATAATTTGCAGCTGGTGTTAGGCAATGAGTTCACTGTTGTTGAAGGTGATAAGAAATCCTCGGTTCGTTTCATGCCGGTGGGGGTATTTGATCGTAAAGATTACAATGATTTGTTCTGGCGTTCCAATCTTCAGGAGTATGGCACTACATTTTTCATGGACTTTGATTTATTCGAGCAGGAAATCACAGAAGGTGCGAAGCTAAGAGTGGCTTTTTCAACCTGGTATAACGTTTTTGACTATTCAGAGATGAAGCTGGAGCTGCTTCCCAAATTTACGGAGGCCGTAGATGGGATCAAATCCTTCACAGCCAACCGATTCGGAGATTATTACAACAATAGTGTCACGACACCAGCCGAGACTATCATTGGCACTTATTACACCAAAGAGAAACAGCTTCGGCAAATGTTATGGTCCCTTAACGTACCGGTTATGATTCTTCTCGCCTTCTATTTGTTCATGGTGGCCAATCTCATAACAGAAAGACAAAAAACCGAAATTGCTGTTCTGCGAAGCCGGGGAGCGAGCAGGCTGCAGATGATGTTCAGCTATACTCTGGAGGGTGTTCTGCTTGGAGTCATTGCTTTGATCATTGGACCCGTGGTTGGACTCAAGCTTACCCAAATATTAGGGGCGTCCAACGGGTTTCTGGAGTTCGTTCAGCGTGCTTCCATTGATGCCAAGTTGAATTCGGAAGCCTACAAATATTCGCTAATCGGTGTGACCGCTTCCGTGCTTATGACTCTTATTCCGGTGTTTAATGCTACGAGAGCATCGATTGTAGGACTCAAGCAGTCGATCGCCAGACAGATGAAAATGTCCTTTCTGCACAAAACATTTATGGATGTCATTCTCATGGGGATTTCGATCTACCTAATCCAATCGTTTCATCGCAGAATGAATGACCTGGTATCTCTCGGGCTTGATTCCAAGGATCTTAAGATCGATCCCTTGTTATTTCTCGTTCCGGCATTGTTCATGCTTTCCATGGGGCTTCTGATCCTGAGAATATATCCTCTGTTCCTGAGAATCATCTATGCGATTGGGCGCAAATGGTGGCCGTCTTATATATATACTGCTCTGCTCCAAGTAGGACGTTCAGCAACGCAATACCAATTTATTATGCTGTTCTTAATTCTTACTCTGGCAACGGGAATTTACAGCTCCAGCGCAGCACGTACGATGAACCAGAACATCGAGGATACGCTCAGGTATAAGAATGGGGCGGATATCGTATTGCAAACCAAATGGGAAAATGATGCGCCACCGCCTCCCGCAGGGCCTGAAGAAGGAGGTGGACAACCGGCAGCTTCTATGACTCCGAAGCGAATACAATATGTTGAGCCGCCATTCCTGCCCTTCACCCAGCTTCCGGGTGTGGAGTCGGCAGCCCGTGTATATACGAACAAGAACGGGATTTTCTCATTTGGCAAGGAGAATACCACTATCCAATTAATGGGGATCGATACCGACGACTTCGGCAGAACCGCATGGCTGCGCGATGAGCTGTTGGACCACCATTTCTATGAATACTTGAATTTGCTGGCTTCCAATCCGAAGGCCGTTCTCATCTCAAGGTCAACGGCTGATCAATACAATGTGAAGGTCGGTGATGTAGTCCTGCTGGGGTGGAATGGAATTCGCCAAGCTCAGTTCCAAGTTTATGCGATAATCGATTATTGGCCGAGCTGGAATCCGAATCCACCGCAGAATGCAGTACTCAAGGCTCCCGCTGCAAGCACTGGCACTACTTCCGGGAATTCAGCCAGTAATTCCAAGGTGAAGCAACCTATGCTTGCAGTGGCACATTTATCCTATATCCAGAATAATCTGGCTGCGGAGCCCTACGATGTGTGGCTGAATATGGATAAGAATGCTACCAGTAAAGCCTTATATGAGGCTATCGAAGAGAAAAGCATTCCGGTTCTGGACTTGAAGGATACGAATCAACAGTTGATTCAATCGAAGAATGATCCTTTTCAGCTCGCGATTAATGGTGTGATGACATTAGGCTTCCTGATAGGGATTGGAATCAGTTTCATTGGATTTTTACTCTACTGGGTGCTTTCGCTCTTTGGTCGCACATTACAATTCGGAGTTTTCCGGGCAATGGGATTATCGTTCATGCAGATCATCGGGATGCTGGGCGCTGAGCAATTGCTGACCTCTGGTGCTGCAGTCGTTATGGGGGCTGTTACGGGAATTGTAGCAAGCAACCTGTTCGTTCCCTTTTTTCAGCTGTCTTTCGATCCGAGTACTCAGGTCCCGCCGTTCCAAGTCACTTATCATCTAACGGATCGATTGAATTTGTATGGGATGATTGGGATTATGATCGGGCTTTGCCTGCTCATTATCGGGTTCATGCTCTCCCGTGTCAAAATCCATCAAGCTGTCAAGCTCGGGGAGGATTAATATGATTCATTGTGAGAATTTGGTCAAAATCTATAAAGCATCCGACTTGGAAGTCGTGGCCCTGCAAGGACTTGATCTGCAAGTGGAGGAAGGGGAGCTGACTGCGATTATAGGCAATAGCGGCAGCGGCAAATCTACCTTGCTCAATATGCTGGGGGGCCTGGATCGCCCCTCGGCAGGTAATCTTCGGGTTGCCGGTCAGGATCTGCTGAAATTCACCGAACGTGACTTGGTCAAATACAAGCGTGAGACAGTAGGATTCGTATGGCAGAACAATGCGCGGAACCTGATTCCCTACTTGACGGCATTAGAAAATATAGAACTGCCAATTCTGCTGCAAGGAAGAAGGAAACGCGGAAGAGCGTTGGAACTGCTTGATGCAGTGGGCCTCAGCCATCGGTCGAAGAATAAGCTGAGCCAGCTTTCAGGAGGCGAGCAGCAGCGGGTTGCAATCGCTATTGCACTCGCCAATAAGCCCAAGCTGCTGCTGGCAGATGAGCCTACCGGCTCTGTCGATTCGAAGATGGCGAACCAGATCCTCGATTTATTCCGTCACTTGAATCGCAACTTCGGACTAACCGTTGTGATCGTAACCCATGATCCTCAGCTTGCGAAGAAGGTCGATCGTGTAGTGGCGATTCGTGACGGCAAAACCTCCTCGGAGATGGTACGGCGGCGTTCATATGCGGAGGAATTAGCAGATCTCGAACAAGGAACAGCCGATCAGGAAAAGGATTCACATATCGAATATGCGGTGGTGGACAAGGCGGGCAGGCTTCAGATCCCCTCCGGTTATTTGGAGACTATCGGCGCAGCAGGTACGGGAAGGGTAAAAGTTTCTGTCGAGGACGGCAAGATCGTCCTGCTTCCCCCTGACAAATAGTAGTGAGCTGACCGCGCTTTACACTGGAAATTCCCTCGACTATAATGAAAGAAAATGTTTTTGAAACATTGAAATCGGGGGCCATTATTTTGACTGAGGATGTTCTGACTGAAGGTTTAAAGTGGCTTACAGTAGCTGGAACAAGTGTTCTTGAATTATGGGCGGCCATTCCGTTAGGTTTCGCCTTGGGACTTCATCCTCTCTTAACGGGACTGTTGAGTGCGCTTGGTTCCATCATAAGTGCCTATCTTGTTATTCAGGTGGGGGGACCGCTTCGCCGGTGGATGCTCAGGAGATGGGAGCGCAAGAACAAGCAGAGCGGCAAGATGAGTACGATCTGGAATAAATACGGGGTGGTCGGTTTGGGGTTTATTTCTCCCTTAATAACCGGCGCACCCCTTGGTGCCGTAATTGGGATATCCTTTGGTGCAGCTCCGGGCCGACTGCTGCTCTGGATGACAGTGGGGATCCTATTCTGGAGTTTTGTATTGACGGCTGCGGTGGCGCTGGGGATTGCCAGCTTCCTGTCAGCATAGAATGTGAGTACAATGTACTCTTAAGCGGGTGGGAGGAAGGTCTATTTGTATGAGCATAACTTGGAGAAAAGACGGGTAGAGCGTGAAGCGATCAAGCTGTTCATTAACCTTGTCAATGCCCGTTCGGAAGGACAGATCCGACTATTGTATCAACGTGAACGTCCTGATGCCGTATTAGAGAATACCCCCAAGCGAAGCAAGTTCGGAGTAGAAATTACCCATCTTTTCTATAACGAGTGCGAGGCCAAGCAGATGTTCGGGCGTTCGAACCAGGAGGACTGCGGTCCTGGAAGCTTCCCGATCCTGCTGAATGAATTGAATAGTAGAATTGTAAGGAAAGAAGCCGCTTTTGCTCAAGTGCAGCTAGGCTATCCGATTTCTTTGCTGATTCGCAATGCCTCACCTCTTTATGGCTTAACTCAATTTATAGCGAATGTGGATCAAATTGCCCGATCGCGTCATATTTTTCAGGATATTTGGTTGTTAACTCGCGACGGTGAGCTGGAGTGGCATTTATATCGTTTGCCCGATGAAATCAAATAATCCAATCCCAGGAGGCTTCTTTAGATGACAGTCAGATTAGGTTTTATCGGTGTAGGTGGAATGGCGCAATATCATATCAACAAGTTGAAGCTCGTACCGCAAGCGCTAATCGTGAGTGTATACGATGCCAATCCGGAGACCGCCCGTAAAGTAGGGGAAGAAACAGGTGCACAAGTGATGGAGCATGCGGATCAAGTCCTTGACGCTGCCCGTATTGACGCTGTGTTCATCTGTACACCGCAATTCGCAAGAGACGAGCTGGAGGAAACAGCAGCATCACGCGGCATTCATGTGTTCGCAGAGAAGCCGCTGGGCTTGCGGATGGATGTCGTACGCAGGAAAGAACAGGCCATTCGTGAAGCAGGAATCATTAATTCCGCAGGTTACTGTCTGCGCTACCTGGATACGGTAACGAAGGCGAAGCTGTATTTGCAAGACAAATCCATTCATATGATTAACGGTTATCGATTCGGAGGACTGCACCCATCGAAATGGTGGCGTAATCTTGAGATGTCCGGAGGGCATTTTGTGGATACGGCAACCCATCAGGTGGATATGATTCGTTATCTGTGCGGTGATTTCGTGGAGATCGATGCCAAATTCGAACAGAAATCGCTGCGGACGGTTGATCCGGATGCCACTATTTACGATGCTGGAGTCGCAGCGTTCAAGCTGGAGAACGGAGTAACCGGTTATGTCTCGGATTCGTGCTTGGCGCGTTATTCGGGGCGGGCTGAGGTGGAGGTGTACGGGACGGATTTCTACTTGCAGCTCAGTAAGAATGGTACGGTACTAACCATTATTGACGAACAGCAGAACGTGGTGGAAACTTCAAAGACAGACTTCTACCTGGAGCAAAATCGTACATTCGTTGAGGCTGTAGCCTCCGGTTCGATGAGCGCCATTCGAAGCCCGTATGCGGATGCGATGAAAACGCTGGAGGTTACACTGGTTGCCAACGAATCAACGCTGATCAGAAAGCCGCTGCCCGTTGGCGAACCATATAGCAAGTTAGAAATCGTAAGTTAATGGATTGATACGAATAAGAGTAAGTTTGGAAGGACGGACTGCTTCGGTGGTTCGTCTTTTTATTTTTGCACTCCATTAAACTGTCTTAATCAATTGTAATTCAAAAAACTATCTATCCAAAATATACATGATATGGTAATCTGATTAAGAACAGGTGTTCTTACTTGCATGTTTTTATAAATTCCAACCTTAAGGAGCGTGTTGAACGATGGATGAGAACAATAACAAGAAAGCAACATTTTACGATGGTCTGCAGGTAAGACTCGTATCGGACTTTGAGAAATCACGTGCTTACTATAGGGATGTGCTTGGCTGTGAGACGAGTGGCTGGGGGCATGCGAATAGGGGCGGGATGAAATTAATTCTTCAGCAAGCCAAGGATAAAGCGGATGTCCGACCCAACCAAGCATCCGCTAAGCGCAATACTTATCCAACGGATTGGCAAGGACCTGAGTTGGGTTGGGATACTTTTGTGCATGTCGATTATAACGAGTTTGATAAGCTCGTTGAAGAAATGAGAGAGAATGGTGCGAATATTATTCTTGGACCGCTAGAAGCTACACATAGCAACGGCATGCATTTCAAAAATTTGTATATCCAGGACCCTGATGGATACATAATTGTTTTCGGATAAGGAGGGGATACAATGAGTCAACAAACAGCAGCAGCCAATATTAACGGCTCATCTGTCGTCTTACTCGTTTCAGATTTGATCATTGCTTCTGATTTTTACAGGAATCTTGGCTTCACATATGAGGAAATCGGCGGCCCCCATGTTAAACATGTCCACGTATCAAGAGGTAGTCTAACCTTTATTTTACATCCTGCACTTAACAAAGAGAGCGTAAGACCTTTATCTGCTTTAGAAGGCGGACTGTATTTTGATGTTTTTGCCTATACAGATGCGGTAGACTTATTGGCAGATGATTGTCGCGTCAAAGGTGTAGAAATAGTCAATGGCCCGAATTACTCAGAACATTGGAGTGAGTTTACAATTAAAGATGCTGACGGATATCGAATTGCTTTTGGTGGTGGCGTTAGCAAGAAGCTGGATTAGAATGGGGCAACGAGCTTAAGCGGGAGCAAGCTGCCGCTACCTTCCCCTAACGAGAAGCGAGTGCGCAGCTTGTTTCATTTGGCACGAACGGTTGTGAGACGCTGGATCCGTCCCAGCACCGCATCGGCAAGCAGCGCCAGCAGAGCGGCGGGGATAGCGCCCGCATACAGGCGTGCCGAATTGTCCATGTTGATACCGGAATAGATTTCACGCCCGAGTCCGTTTCCTCCGACGAGCGGCGCGATTGTCGCTACCCCGATGGCAATGACGGCGGCAATGCGGATGCCCGTCACGATGAAGGGCAGGGCGAGAGGCAGCTGCACTTGCAGCATGATCTGCAGCTGACTCATCCCGATTCCTTTGCCTGCTTGCATCAGCGTTGGATCTACTTGTGTGAGCCCTACATACGTGTTCCGGATGACCGGGAGCAGCGAGTAGAGGAACAATCCGATGACAACCGTTTTGAAACCTAGTCCGAAAACGATCATCAGCAGGACGAGCAGAGCAAGGCTCGGAAACACTTGAATCATATTGGCTGCGGTAAGAATGAAACCGGCCCAGCGCCTGTTCCGCGAAGCGATGACGCCCAGTGGTATGCCCGCGACAAGCGCAAGCGATAAGCCAAGCAGCACCATCAGCAGGTGCTGGTACGTCATTACGAGCAGGTCCGGCCAGTTTTCTCCGATGTAGCGAAAAAATAGTTCCATTTGATCATCACCTCTATTTCAACAGTCCGACTTGCCGCAAATACTGTTCCGCCACTTTCTTCTCATTCCTTTTGTTCACGTCGACCTCGTAATTAAGCCCGATCATAGTTTCAGCATTCAACTTACCGATTAACAATCGGATGATCGCCTCTAATTGCGGATAACGTTCCAGAACGTCTTTACGGATAACGGGAGAAGCATCGTAAGGCGGGAAAAACTGCTTATCGTCTATGA
>JARBUQ010000418.1 GCA_029239545.1 Paenibacillus sp. | reverse complement strand
AGTCGTATGACCATCAAATATCACTTCTTGTTTTCGTTTGCCTATATAATGATTATACGGAGCGGAAGGAGTATATAAATGGCTTCTGCTTCCTTGACAATGCCGGAGGAGGTTTCACTTAGTTCGCACATAAGCTTATTAATGGAAGGCCACCTACAAGGACTTACAGGGTGGCTATTTCTGCGCCTCTGGGAAAGAATCCTAATAACAACGAGATCGATATCTCGAGATGTTGAATTTCATTTTACATACACACAGTATGTATGTTAATATTCAACTATAACAATTCATTCACGAGGAGAACATGAATATGAAAATCAACAGTTTCTATCCAGTCGTCATGACACAAAATGTAGCGAAAAGCGCTGAGTTTTATCAACAGTACTTTGGTTTTGAAATTGTATATGAGTCCGACTGGTATGTCAGCTTGCGAACAGGTGAAAACCAGCAGAGATCGTACGAGCTGGCACTACTGGATGCCGCACATCCGACAGTGCCTGCCAATTATCGCAAAAAGGCTGAGGGTTTGATTCTGAATATGGAAGTTGATAATGTGGATAGTGAATACAAGCGATTGGTGTTAGACGCCAGACTGACGTTGGAACAGGATATTCGGGATGAGGATTTTGGTCAACGCCATTTTATACTTTCTGATCCTGGAGGCGTATTGATAGATGTGATAGCAATGATCCAGCCCTCGGAAGAAGAAAGATCCAATTATTCGGAAGCTGTATGGCTGCAGGAGGGGTAGGCTGCGGAGATTGAATGAGGCAACTGCGGTAACCCTTTATTTCAAAGCCTTACTTGATTTAATTATATGAAAAAACGATGATCCATATCTCAACATATGCGATCCGTCCATCCTCTGCTGCCCACAATAAGCTTGTAAAGGAGAGCGTAGACAACAGATGAGAAGAAATAAAAAGGATACGGACGAGACAATCCATAAACTGCATGAAGTTGCGCGGCATCACTTTACCAGACAAGGCTATGCTGACTGTTCATTGGAGGAAATAGCCAAAGAGGCCAAGGTGACCCGTGGCGCCGTATATCATCATTTTGGCAGCAAAAAAGGTTTGTTCCGGGCTGTGCTGGAGCTTGTTCAGCGTGAAGTGGCGCAACGGCTGGAGGAGGAGGCCTCGCTCAGCGATGATTTATGGGAGCAGCTGTATCTGGGCTGCCGGGCATTTGTGACTGTGGCGACTGAGCCTCAAAACAGACGGATTATGCTAATAGATGGGCCGGCCGTGCTGGGCTGGGAAGAATGGCGGCGGCTGGATGAGCAGCAGTCTATGCCGCTATTGCACGGACAACTGGAACTGATGCAGCAGCAAGGCTATTTCAAGCATATCCGGCTGGCTGCAGCTACACATTTGCTGTCAGGCGCATTGAATGAGGCAGCACTCTGGCTGGCGCAAATACAGGATGCTGCTGATGCTGCCGAAGCTATGGAAGATTGTCTGCAGACGCTGCGTTTGCTGCTTGACGGTATTCGTTAATCCAGTAAGAAATAGTAAGACTTCGAGCGTTGGAGCAAGACGTCTGACGATCTACCGCTACAACTCCTCGTCGAATCTACCGCCTAGATTTCCTGATGGATATGTCGTTTCCCCATCAGAAAAGCCAGCTGGCTTCTGTTCTTAATGTTCAGCTTTCGAAAAATATTAGTCAAATGCTTTTTCACTGTCACCTCACTGAGATATAGCTTGCTGGAAATTTCCATGTTGGTGTGCCCTTTAATGATGAGCTCCACAACCTGCTTCTCTCGCGTTGTCAGGGTGGCGAGTTCCTTCAGTACATCTCTTCGTTCATCCGAAATGCCGAAGCTCGCGAGCATTTTGTTCAGATAACTCTGCAGTTTATTTCCTCTAGTATCAATGACGTAATAGGGTGTCGGTGTTATGCCGTCATAATCGTAATGCACCGCATGCTTGGCGACCTGGCAGCCAAAACCTTGGTGGATTTCACCGAATAACGGATTGGCCGGAGGAGCCGCTACGATGAATCTGGCTGAAATAATATGTGTAATGAATGTTAAGCCGGCAGCAGCACGCATCGAATGGTCCGCGAAATCGGGAATATCAATCGTCTTAACGAAATATCCCGCCTTGGACTCCCTTGGCACCTTCAATTCCTTCAGCCTCTGCTCCGGCAAACCTGCAAAATAAGCCGAAGATAGGGGCTGCGTAAGCAGATAGTCCAATGTGTGGATATTGACTGGTATGATCACCGAGAGACCCGACAACTCTCCTTGCCCGTTCCTAATCAGCTTGATGATGCTTGTGTCCAGCTCATATAACTCCTGAAGGTGGATATGCTTCAAGGTATATAAATTTTCTTCTGCAGAAATCACGTAATCATAACGTTCTAAGGTTTCTGGATTTGAATAAGTAATCCTCGCTTCTTTGGCCGATGCTCGTCTGTTCTCGATATAACGCTCCGCTTCTGACCAGTTGGAGCTATTAAGCGGCTCCCACCGATGGATCCCCGAATTCTGATAAAAAAAGGCCAGGATCGCTGGATCGCCAATGTAGTAGAACCACTCAGCGGTCTCCCATGCGACTGATTTTTTGTGTACCGATTCCTTGATCAAATCATAGAAGTAGAGATTGCAGCGCTTACGAATCTCCCCATATTGTTCTGGTGCGCGCACCTGCAGCTCATGAGTGATCGCATCCCGCATGAGGTCATGGAGCAACCAGCCCCTATCCACCCGTCGGACGAAGGAGAGCGCTACTAACTTAAGGAATTGCTCCGTCGGGATCGGTCTACCCATGGCACACGAGAGAAGTTCCTGATTGAATTGCCTTAGTACCGCTGCCGCTTCCACCAGCTCCCGAAGCTGCGAATCCGGTAGCTCTTTCAGCCAGGTGTGTACTACCTGTGCGAAAACGCCGTTATCTTCTTCCATCGCCATTGGCTGCATCGCATGGGACAACGTCGTAGACACAAGCAGAGACAAAGTCAACGGATGGCCCCTGGTCTTATTCCATATTCGGTGAATATCGTCTTCCACCTTGAACCCGGAACGGCTCAAATACTCCTTTACTGAGTAGTAGTCCAGATCACCAATGGGCATAGGGCTGATCATCTGGCGCCATGCCGGGGAGGACAGCCATGCGCCTTGAATCGGATAGCGTCCGGATATAACCACAAGCACCCTGGAATGAAGCTGGGTCAGGAAAGCTTCACGGAACCAGTATTCTAACTCTCCAAGCTCCTCGAACGTATCCAGAGCAAGGATGACTCCGCCCGACTCCGGCTCAAGTTGAATCGCTTCCTGGCACATCTCTAACAAGCGGTTTAGATTATTCGTCTGCTCATCCTTGGACATATCGTAGCGCAGCAGCCGCAGCAGATGGAGACAGAAGTCCTGCGGGTTATGCAGAAAATCCCTGCTGTCCAGCAGCAGGAAACGCATCCGCTCATGATGGGCAATTCTTCGGAATTCGTCGAGGAGGTAGCTTTTGCCTACACCACCTGTGCCGTAGACATTGAGAATACATCCTCTATGCCTCTTCTCTGAAAGCAATTCGCCAAAGAATTGGACCTCCTTCTGTCTGCCTACCAGATAGTGCCGTTCAATCTGATCGATTTTGTTAACGAATCGTTCTTCAATGTCTCCTGCATTGCCCGTTTCCTTCGACATTTCTCAGAACCGCACCCTTCTCCCTCTGAATACCGCCGCTGCACTGCGGTGCAAACCTACACCATGTTTAATCCGCCGTTCACATTCATACAAGTACCCGTTATGAATCGGCTCTCTTCACTGGCCAGAAAAGCGACTGCGCCCGATACGTCATCCGCTGTCGCCACCCGCTGCAGCGGCGTCATGGCGGCAACCTGCTGCTTAATTGATTCCGGTGTATAACGTGAAGCGTCCGTCTGCACCAGTCCCGGTGAAACAACATTCGCCGTAACCCCATAAGGGGCATTCTCCAGCGCGACATATTTCGCGAAAGCGTTAAGTGCTGCTTTGGCTGAGCCATGTGCTGCCAAATAAGGCATTGCGACATTGGCCGCATTGCTGGATATATAGATGATTCTTCCATATTTGCGGGTAATCATAGCAGGCA
This sequence comes from Paenibacillus sp., assembly GCA_029239545.1. Taxonomy (GTDB): domain Bacteria; phylum Bacillota; class Bacilli; order Paenibacillales; family NBRC-103111; genus Paenibacillus_AA. Next base: position 609 of record JARBUQ010000418.1, on the reverse strand, counting down.
GGATGGCTTGTGTCAATGTAAATGTTGCCTTCATCTCATCATTCAGCTTCTGGGCAAATTCCTCCCATTGCATCTCGCTCAGCGGCTTCATCACGAAAGACATATTCGCATTGCTCACCAAGATGTCGATGTCACCTAGCGTTGTTTGAATTTGAGTTATGGCATCGAAAACCTGGTCGGGATCACGCACATCCGCCCTTGCCAGTTCGGCTATCCCCCCGGCATTTCGAATACGATTCACGATCGCCTGGGCGGAATCTTCCTGTTGAATGTAATTCACTGCAATTTTTGCTCCTTGTTTGGCCAGCATTAGTGCCGTGGCCGCTCCGATCCCCCGGGCCCCACCCGAGATGAAAGCTACTTTTCCATGTAAATTCATATGTTTGTTCCCTCCACTTGTTTGATTGAGCTGCTGCCTTTCATGCTCATTACTAGCACATTACATTGGTTTTACAATCATTAGAATAATCAATACAATACCGAGGAACGAAGCGCTGTTGTATAGCCGATTGGCTTTTGTGAGAAGATTTCTAATCGTATTCGTCGATGTATTCAAATCGGCTGGTCTTTCATCTTCACTATTCAATGCCTGCGTTAATTGACTCATAA
>JARBUQ010000417.1 GCA_029239545.1 Paenibacillus sp. | reverse complement strand
AACACCGACTGGCAGAGTGATCTATGATGCGAAGCCAGCCAGAGAGCAAATCGTGGATTCTGCTTACACGTATGTCTTAACCAATCTGATGCAGAGTGTCTTCGCCGAAGGCGGCACGGCGAACCGTGTCATCACGACGCTGAAGCGCCCTGTCGCAGGCAAGACCGGATCGACCAATACCGATGCCTGGATGGTCGGGTTCACACCCGAGCTCGCCACGGCGGTGTGGGTCGGCTACGACCGTGACCGGACCATCAGCCCGATCGATTCTTACCAGGCTGCTCCCATATTCGCAGAGTTCACAGAGCAAGTACTGGAGCCGATTCCTCCGAAGCTGTTCCCGATGCCGGATGATGTCGTTAGCGTCTATATCGATAATGTCACTGGCAAGCTCGCCAACAACAGCTGCTCCGATTCACGGCTGGAAGTGTTCGTCAAAGGAACGGAACCAACGGAATCCTGCTCCGGACAACCTGTTCAGCCTGACGTAGATGCTCAGAATACGAAGAAGGATTCTAAGTCATGGTGGAATGATTTCAAGCGCTGGTGGAACGACTAGACGGACTGCCCGATCAGTTTCGGCACCACACGCAGTTCCCGGCGCCAGGTTGCAGAAGGGGCACCGCATTTCCGCTTCATTAGAGACTGCCGGATGGCGCTGCTCAGGCGGGATGAGAGAACAACGCAAAGAGGAAGACGCGTGTGGCGCGTCTTCCTCTTTGTTGTCCTAGTATATTGTGCGAAAATATACTTCACTTAGTTTACTCGAGAAGGTGTCATCGTTCAACGCATGACACATAATCGCCACAAATTTACACCAGTGCGTTCTTCAACGCCTCACCCGATTTGTCCCACCACTCTGCATTGTGCTGAACGAGCACTTGCTTGAGAGCCGTCTTCTCCCCGTCGTTCAAGCCTTCGGCCATAACCCGATGCTTCATGGCGTAGTCCATTTTGTTCACATGATCGGCCAATATCTTCCAGCCTCTGCGAGCTTCGGTATCGACCAACATCTCGCATGCGGTCAGCCCTGCATAATAAGGGCCCTCTTCGTTCCGCCCAACATATACCCATACAATCCAGCATTTCCTGCCATTAGGCACATCATCCTTGTTCATGCTGAACTTTATGCCCTTCTCTATCTTACTCTTGGCATGAATAGCGCCGAGATCAATGTAAGCCTCGTCCCCATCAATAATAACACTGGACAAATTGTTCAAATCGATCGAGCCCGCTCCAAATCCGCGATGCTCCTTCGTGCTGACCACATTCAGCGCATTAAGCTTCTTCTTTTCCTTCGGCGGCTCCTGACCTTGACCCTCTGCCTGATTTGCTCCTGTATTTGAATCGCGAACGTCCACTCCGGCACCTTCCCATCTCTCGTTCTTGATTTTGTATTCTTTTTAATCATTTTAGCTAATATTTGTCCAAATGCAAACATATAGATGAGTTGAACGAAAAGTTTATATCAGCGAACGATTGCCTACAACAGCTTGTACGCCAAGACAAATTTATGTTCGCATTCCTTTCTTTCGTTCAACTCATATAGATGGGATTGAAAGCTTGTCAACGGGGTGAATATGCTAATGTCCAACGTCTTCTTGCGACTGTCCAAACATCCGGCGCTATGGATGCTGCTCCTTGCGCTAACACTCGGTACCCTGTCCGCGGCATTCTTACCCGCAGCTCCAGCAGCCGAAATCCGCGCCGCTCTTGCACTTGCTCAAGAACCAACAGGAAGCTTGCAAGTACCTCCTGCTCCTCCTGTCAAGACTGCCCCGCCAGCGCTCAGCAACCGCATCGTCGAGTACCACATGTCCGTACAGTTGGATGCAGACAACAAAATTTTGCAAGGCGCCCAGTCTGTCACCTGGAAAAACCCTGGGAGCAAACCGGTCAGCGAGCTCTACTTCCATCTGTACCCCAATGCGTTTCAATCGAAGAAAACGACCTTCAACAAAGAATCAGGGGGAAAGCTTCGTGCAGATGAAATGACCAAGGACAGCTTCGGCAGAATTGATATTTCGTCTGTCCAGACAGAGGACGGGCTCGACTTGTCCTCCACCCTGCAATTCGTTCAGCCGGATGACGACAACCCACAGGATCAGACACTTGTAAAAGTCCGCTTGCCCCAACCCGTCAATCCCGGAGAGAAGCTAACCCTTAAGATGGATTTCGCTGTCCAGCTTCCGTATGTTTTTGCACGTATGGGGTACAAGGACGATTTCATCATGGCGGGTCAATGGTTCCCCAAGCTCGCCGTCTACGAGCCCAAAGGCACTCGCGGCCGTGTGGAAGAAGGCTGGAACCTGCATCAATACCACGGCAACTCTGAATTCTATGCAGACTTCGGCTTGTATAATGTGCGCATTCAGGTTCCCTCCGCTTACACCGTAGCCGCAACAGGCTTCCCTACCAAACCTGCTGTCGATGACGGGACGAAGAAAACCTACTCCTTCTATGCAGATGATGTACATGATTTTGCATGGTCCGCTTCTCCTGATTTTGTTTATACGGAAGAACCGTTCTCCACACCGAATATTCCGGGCATGAAGATCAAGCTATACCTCGATCCGGCTCACAAGGAGCTGAAGGATCGTTACCTGTATGCCGCCAAGCGCGCGCTTACCAAATACAGCGAATGGTTCGGCACCTACCCTTACTCCACTCTTTCTATTGTTGTTCCCCCAGCGGGAGCAAATGGTGCAGGCGGTATGGAATACCCTACGTTAATAACCGGCTGGGCGGCCGGCGAAGATCCAACAGGGTTTGGCCTTGAGCGAGTTATCGTTCATGAGATCGGTCACCAATACTGGTATGGGATGGTCGCGAGCAACGAATTCGAGGAAGCTTGGCTCGATGAAGGCTTCACCTCCTATGCAGAAGATCTGCTAATGGAGACAGAATTCGGGGAGAAGCCGAATCTGGCGCTTGAGTCAAGCTATATGACCAACCCTGCCCCGCTTAAGCTGGATGCTTGGCGTTACGATAGCCACAGTCACTACGCCGACAATGTATACACTCGGGCCAAGCTCGTTCTGAAGAGCATTGAGGATCAGATCGGGCAGAAGCAAATGCTGAAGGTGCTGCATACTTATTTTGAACGTTGGAAGTTCCGTCATCCCGCAACTCTTGACTTCCAGCAAACGCTGGAGGCTGTAACCAAAACCAGTTGGAGCGAATTCTTCGACCAGTTCGTGTACAACGGCATGATGACAGACTACTCGATCAAGCAGGTTCAGACGAGGAAGGTGAAAAAGGCTGGGGAGGTTCTCTACGAGAGTGCTGTTGTTGTCCAAAAGCGAGGCGGCTCTTACAAAGATGTTCCAATTCAGTTTCATTTCACCGACGGGTCCACAGTTGAGCAGACATGGGCTGGCAAGGAGTCGCTTACGACGTTCACCGTGACCAGCAAATCACCGCTTGAATGGGCGGCTATCGATCCTTATTACACCCTTGTATTGGAAAACAAACGCATTAATAACTTTTATCAAGTCCAGATCGATGAGAAATGGAATGTCCGCTTTCATATAGGCATCGTCAAGATCATAGAAAGTATTGTCGGAGGATTTACCTGGTAGGGATTGCGTTTATGAAGCAGGAGGATTACCTATGATGAGATATGTAAAATACGGGTTTCAAACTATGACAAAGCAGCACTTTGTACTGCTCGTACTATGGATCTACCAGTTTACTTGGGGACTGCTGCTCCTGCTTTTCATCAAATCCATCGTCGTTCCTTTGCTTCATAGGTACCCAGGTCAGCACATGTCCCAATCCGCCGTTCAGCTGTTCTTGGCCGAGGGGCAGTTCCAGCTAATGAAAACCGATATCAGCCACTCCTATCTATGGACCTTGCTTGTTCTGGTACTGGTCAAAATGGCGCTAACACCTATTATCAATGCAGGTATTTTCTACTCGATCCATAATAATCGTTTGAATTCCGGATATCGCTTCTTCAAAGGAGTGAAGGAGTTGGGGGGAACCTTCACGCTCTACTATATAATTCAGGTCTGTCTGACTGCTGCCCCCTGCTACTGGCTCTACCCGATCCTTCAAAAGGCGCTCACTTCTCAACCCTCTTATGAAGCTCTTGTTATAGCCGTGATGCCTTGGGTAATCGGGCTTCTCGTTTATGGTTACATGATACACTTAAGCTTCCTATATTTGATGCTCGGTCGGACGACCCAGGCTTCTGTATCGGAATCGATAGGCGTATTTCTGCGGCACCTCCCTATGATCCTAGTGTTAGCCGGGCTGTTATTATTATTATCCGGTGTTCTTACTACATTGACGATGTCTGCCTCCCTCCTGTGGGCTGGTCTCTCCGCTCTTATACTGCATCAGGTCTTCCATGTGCTCAAAATGCTGTTTAAACTGTGGGCTATTTCGACTCAATATCACTATTTCAGCGAGCATAACGTTCAATAGTTCGGCTTTTGTCAGCTTAAAACCCCAAAATCCAATGCGGATTTTGGGGTTTTATAATTTTTTGTATTTTTTTTAGTAGAGAAAGGAGGAATATGGCATGGCAAGGCGAATTAGAAAACTTAGCAAAAAAATAAAATCGATATTTGCCGAATTCCCGATTATGGGAAACGGGGGATCCAATCTGGGTGAATTGATCTCGCTTCAAAGTGATCATAGGGAACCTTCAACCGAACCCTCAGCTAACCTCGTAGGCACTGGAA
>JARBUQ010000416.1 GCA_029239545.1 Paenibacillus sp. | reverse complement strand
AAATGCTTAGGCGCATCCGAGTATTCGTATGTCCAAGAAAGCCGATCCTCCAACCAATCCTTCCATCTTCCCACTGTAGGGACAGAATGACTATGATGAACGGCTGACATTCGGTCAGCGTCGGGTAATACACTCTCGGCTTCCAATGTTTCTTCCATATGTAAGCTCTCAGGCTGGATAACCGTCAACTTCCACTGTGAAGGATCTTGAAGCAGACGTACGCCAGAGGATGCCTCACTAATGCCGAGGCGCTCTCTCCAGAGAGCCGCATCTGGATGACGAAGCAGGGCAGGTCCGACCCAATCGAGATAGCTCCTCGCTTTCGCCAGTTCAAAGTCCGGCAAATACCAATCTGTCCTAGACAGATGACGCCCCCACCCACGCAGCAGCTTATCGAGTGATTTCACTGTACCAAGTAAATACAGCTTTTCTCTTGCCCTTGTGAGAGCAACATACAAGACGCGCATTTCCTCTGCAAGCAGTTCTAGCTTCATTCTTCTTTTGATCGCTAAGGAAGGCAGTGTTGGAAAGCTTACGCGCAAAGCCGTATCCACAAAACGAGGTCCAAAGCCGAGCTCTTTGTGCAGTAAAAAAGCATCATTCAAATCCCGTTGATTGAACATTTTGGCCATACCTGCCACGAATACAACTGGGAACTCAAGCCCTTTACTTTTATGAATGGACATAATGCGAACCACATCTTCTTGTTCACCGAGCGCACGCGCTGTGCCTAAATCTCCGCCACTCTCTTTCATTCGTTCGATAAAACGCAGAAAGCGGAATAATCCACGTAGGGAAGTGCTTTCGTATTGTCTTGCACGATCGTATAATGCTCTTAAATTAGCTTGTCGTTGCAAGCCACCCGGCAATCCGCCGGCGAAATCGTAATAGCCCGTTTGTCTATAGATGCTCCAAATTAAATCAGCAAGAGAGCCTTGTCTGGCGTCATTCCGCCACTTTTCCAGAAGCCCTAGAAAATGGTTCAGCTTTTGTAAAAGAGCTTCGTTATTATCTGACTCAGCACTTTTAACTACCTGTAAGACAGACTCGTAAAAAGGCACTGATTTATCCGCGACCCTGATTTGTGCTAAATCCTCAGCGGTAAGCTGCACAACCGGAGAACGCAATACAGCCGCCAATGGTACATCCTGATACGGATTGTCGATGACTTTCAACAAGGCAAGCATCACTTCTACTTCCGTTGCAGAAAAATATCCGGTGCTCAGCTCCGCATAGGCAGGTATGCCCTGTTTTTTGAGTTCTTCAATGATGACAGGAGACCATGCCTGTGTCGCCCGCAGCAAAATCACGATATCGCGATAGGTCGCAGGACGATCCCCGCCTGTTCTTTTATCAAAAACCTGAAAAGCTTCCTGTCCCCCTGCACCTAGCAATCCTCGAATTTGGCGAGCAATGGTGCGCGCTTCCAACTGCGCTGTTTCCAGTTCTTGCGCTTCTATTATGGGATCAGAGGCCCCCTCGGCCCCCTCTCCAAAAGCTTCTGAGTCTTGATCATCGGTATCATCGTTGAACGATTCACTTTTGTCTGGCACTTCCGTCCCACGATCGACAATCAGCATTTCTACTGAACAATCTGAAGCAGATGGCGGATAACCCGCTCCGTAAACAAGCTCAGCGCGCTCATCATAGGCGATTTCACCAACGGTTTCATTCATCATTTGTTTAAAAAGAAAATTGACCGCATCGACAACCTGAATGCGACTGCGGAAATTACGCGCCAAATCGATTCTTCCACCTTCGGAAGACGTTTCTGGCGATTCATCCTTATTGGAACGGTAAGCCTTATACTTCTCCAGGAAGAGACCTGGCTCAGCAAGACGGAACCGATATATACTCTGTTTCACGTCGCCTACCATAAACCGATTGCCAGGCTTCGTATGCGAGATTAGTTCAACAATAGCTTCCTGTACGCGGTTCGTATCCTGATATTCATCCAGAAGCACTTCCACGAATTGTCTGCGATAAGCTTGAGCAGCCTCGGATGGAATCAGTTCCCCGGGGATAGAGCCCTCTGCGCTAAGAATTTGTAAACAATAGTGCTCCAAATCGGCAAAATCGATCAAGCCCTTGGCTTGCTTGGCCTCTTGATACCGCTGTCCGAAATCAACAACCAGATCCACAAGCGTATGAAGCAGAGGAGCCATATCGGCAACTTCCTGATGAAATTGTTCAGGTGTGCGTCCGAACAGATCTTCTTTCATTTTGTTAATTTGCTCTTTGGCTTTATTTCGCAGCTCTTTAACTTCTTCCTGCAGCTCTTTGTCATAGTCATCGCCCTTGCATGCTTTGAGCTTCCCGAACTCGACCGTCTGGAAACCAAGATACAAGACGGACCACGGATAGGTGGTCGTTTCACGCAAATTGTCTACGAGCAGCAAATCTTCTCGCAGATTATCCAAATAAGGGGCCGGACCGCCAGGCGATTCAGCGATTTGCTGTGCTTGTCGCAGCAGATCAGCGGCTCCTTCCAGCTCTATAGACAGGTCGCGAATGAGACTCTGCTCCCAGATCGAATAGTCCGCTGGCGCAGTCGCAGCGGCAACGTAAGGCAGCGCCTCCTGCATAACGGAGGCTGCCTCATCCGGCACGTCCTGCGGTATCTGTGGCGCCGGTGGTCCAAACATCGAAGCCGTCGCCCTGAGCCAGTACTCCGGCCATGGATGACTGCGCGACACATCATACAGCTTCTGAATAAGCTGCATGATCGCGTCGTCGTTGCGCTCGCCGCTGAACGAATCGACCAGCCGCCAGAAGGCGCTGTTCTCTCCGCTTACGGCGTAGTACTGCTCAAGCATTTCGCCTAACAAGTCTTGGCGAAGCAGGTCAGCCTCCGTCTCGTTGGCGATACGGAAGCCCGGGTCTAACCGAATAAGGCTGAAATAACGTTGAACGACTTCCAGACAGAAGGAATGCAGCGTAGTAATCGATGCGCGTCCCATCAGTGCGAGTTGCTTGCGCAAATGCTGCGAATGCGGCTGCTTCATCAACTCTTTTTCCAGTGCTTCACGTATGCGATGCTTCATCTCGGATGCCGCTGCCTTGGTAAACGTCGCAACCAGCAAGCGGTCAACATCAATTGGCTCCCACTCATTGGATATCCGGCGTATAATCCGCTCAACGAGTACGGCGGTTTTGCCTGAACCAGCAGCAGCGGCAACCAGCATATTTTGACCCTTGAGTGTAATTGCATCCCATTGATCATCCGTCCATGTACTGCCAGGAGGCTTAGGCTGTTGTTGTTTATTCACGTATGTACGCTCCTTTCTGCCTTTAGGATTGGTTCACGTTTTGCTCCAGATCGGACCAAAGCTGATCTTTGCCCCGTTGTTTGAGCTGGTGAACCTCATTGCCTTCAAATAATGGATCAAATTGACAAATCGATTTATACGAGCAATGCAGACAGGCTGTTTTTTTACCCAAACGGTACGGAGCAATATCCACAGTTCCATCTGTGATACCCGTTCCGATCTGTTTGACCTGTTTCCGCACATATTTACGAAGTGTATCCCACTGTTCATCCGTTGCTACCGAAGAGGTTGAGTAGAAGCTTCCGTCCTTCTTCAAGGCAACTGGGATAAGCTGGGAGTGACCGGCACTCTTCACCAGCTCATCGTCCATCATACCGGCTACTTCCGCATCAGCGGTGATTAAGCCTTTCATTTTATAACGTTTGCGAAGCTCCTTCTCCACTTCTGAGGGATCGAGCGCATTTTTTTGCTGGAGCATCGGATTGTGAACATGGAAATAAAGCACGCCTGCCGGCCTCGCTGCAATGCCCAGCCACTGCTCCGCGTGAGTAATAATGACGTCCAAATACGTCAGCATTTGAAGGGAAAGACCGTAATACACCTCAGATAACTGCAAGGAGGTCTGACTTGATTTATAGTCAATAACGCGCAAAAGAACGCCTTGCTCGCCATCCGCTCGATCCACTCGGTCAATCCGACCGATAATTTCCATGGTGCAGCCATTATCTAATTCAAAGGTCAGTGACGGCAATTCTTTGCCAGGTCCAAAATCAATCTCCAGCCCCAGTGGCTGGAACTGCCCATGCTTGGCATGCTCACCGAGCATAACTGCCGCTCTGCCTACAACCTGCTTCAGTTTTCTTGCTATGTAAGCATAACGACTTGAACTTAACAGAATTTCTCCTTGGAGCCTTGGCGCGAGCTCGTCCACGACCTGTGCGGAACGCTCCATGCATTGCTCAGCTGTGAGCGAACCCCAGTCAAGTTGATCCTGCTGGAGCTTTTGGACAAACTGATTTAGCGCTGCGTGGAACAATTGTCCAATGTCCGGAGCATCTAATCGATAAACCCGTCTTTCCTGCAGTCTTAAGCCATGGGACACAAAATGCGAGAAAGGACAAGCCACATACTTCTCCATTCTCGATACACTCGCACGTAAATTTTGCCCATATAGAAGCTTGCTTGTCTTCAAACTGAGGCCATTCTCTTTATTCGTATATTGCAGCGCCTGAACTAACGATTGCAGCTTCATCTGCCACACCGGCTGCTCGGCATACCAATTGTACGTTTCCCACCAAAGGTCAGCCATTCGTCCACCTAACATCCAATGCTTCATGCGGACAGCCAAATAGGAGATAGCTTGAATGGGATGCGAAATATATGCCGCCTGCTCGCCTTCTGGCGATTCAGCTGCTGGTTCAGCAAGTAAAAGCGGG